>JAEXSY010000050.1 GCA_023440105.1 Bacillota bacterium | reverse complement strand
ATATAATTTTTGGTGCTGTTATCGACGAGAATCTTAAAGACGAAATTAGAATTACAGTAATTGCAACTGGATTTGAAAGAGAAAAGGAAAATATTAAGTCAGAAAGAAAAGTTCAAGAAGCAGCGGTTTCTTCAGTCAATGAAGACAAAATAGAAGAGCCTAAGTTTAGTGAGTCAGAAGAAAACTTAGACATACCAGCTTTTTTAAGGAGACAAAGAAGATAAACTATATAAATATGTAATAAGCCTTGACTAATTATTACTTTAAAGGGAGTATTAGTCGGTAAAACAGGAGATATTTAAATATCTCCTGTTTTTATTTATATTTTTGTAACATTTTAATTTATAAAAAAAATCTAGCCACAGTAAAACTGACAAAATAATGGAATAGGAGGATATATAATATAACCTATAGAGGGTGAGGACTTTGATAATATATATTGATGTATTGATTGCTGAGAACTTTATTGTAAATTTATTTTTGCTGGTGATGACGGGCAATATAGTTAGGTTAAAAAAAAGATACTTAAGATTAATAATAGCAGCAGGATTGTCTGCAATCTATTCCTTATGCTATGTGATACCTTCCATTAGATTATTAACTGAGGCTCCTTTTAGATTACTTATACCTATATTGTTATTATTTGTTGCCTACCATAAACAAAAGCTGTGGCAATTTATCAAGATATATATTACCTTTTTAGCTCTAGCATTTTTACTGGCAGGTCTTTGTTTCTCCTTTGAATCAAATAAGTTTACTATAGAGGGTGGACTTACTATGAAATATATAAGCTATAAACCTATAATAATATCATTAATAGTAGTTGGACTTATAATTGAGAGGTTTATAACTGCCATTAAAGATAGGTTAATAATGAAGGAGTTTGTCTTTCCCTTAACTATTATACAGGATGATAAAAAATTGAATGTATTAGGTTTTCTAGATACAGGTAATGAGCTGAAAGAGCCTGCAACAAATCTACCAGTAATAATATTAGAAGCAAAAGCGGCAGAATGCTTAGCAGAACAAAAGAAAAACTTCTTTATACCATATAAAGTTATAGATGGCAGCACTGGTCTTTTGGAGGGGTTTATACCCGATGAGATCATCATGTTTAAAGAAAATCAGAAGATAAGTATAAAAGCAGTGGTGTGCATAACAAAGGAAGAGTTAAGCAGAGACAAGGATTATGCTGCGTTACTTTCAAGAGGGATTTTATAGGGGTGTAAAATGATAAATATTAAAGGATTATTAAATAAATTACTTATTAGATTTAAGCTCTTTACTAAAAAGATTTATTATGTTGGAGGAAATGATGCTCTCCCTCCTCCATTAACTAAGGATGAGGAGGATTCCTTTGTTAATATGCTTATACAGGGAGAAGAAAGTGTTAGGAGTATTTTAATTGAAAGGAATATTAGATTAGTGGTTTACATAGCCAGAAAGTTTGAAAATACAGGAGTAGGTGTAGAAGACCTAATCTCCGTAGGTACAATTGGTTTAATAAAAGCTGTTAATACCTTTAATCCTGAAAAAAAAATAAAACTGGCTACCTATGCTTCAAGATGTATAGAAAATGAAATTTTAATGTATCTAAGAAGAAATTCAAAGATTAAGGCGGAGATTTCCTTTTATGAACCTTTGAATATTGATTGGGATGGAAATGAGCTTTTATTATCCGATATATTAGGTACTGACAACGATATCGTTTATAATTTGATAGAGGATGAGGTGGATAAGGAGCTATTGTTTACTGCCATGAAGAAATTAAGTGAGAGAGAAAAAGAAATTGTAAAATTGAGATTTGGTCTCTTTGGAAGTAAAGAAAAAACTCAAAAAGAAGTAGCAGACATGCTTGGTATATCTCAATCATATATTTCAAGATTGGAAAAGAGAATTATTAAAAGGTTGAAAAAAGAAATTAATAGAATGGTATAGGTATGTCTTTCAGTATAATTTCTATCCCTTAGGAAATAATTTTAATGAAGCTTTTTATTACTTCTGAAGGGAATGAGCTTATATGATGATTAATAAGGTTGAGATTTGCGGAGTCAATACATCTAAGCTTCCAGTGATTAAGGAACCAGAGATGAAGAGACTGCTACTTGTCATGAAGGAAGGAGACACAGAAGCAAGGGAAACCTTTATTAAGGGTAATTTAAGATTGGTACTCAGTGTCATACAGAGATTTAATAATAGGGGAGAGAATGTTGATGATCTGTTTCAGGTAGGATGTATAGGCTTGATGAAAGCTATTGATAATTTTGACCTAAGTCAAAATGTAAGATTTTCTACCTATGCAGTACCAATGATAATTGGTGAGATAAGAAGATATCTAAGGGATAATAATTCTATTAGAGTTAGTCGCTCTCTAAGAGATATAGCATATAGAGCCTTATTGGTTAGAGATAGATTAATAAATGAAAATAATAAAGAGCCTACAATATCACAAATTGCAAAAGAACTAGATATCCCGAGAGAAGAGGTAGTCTTTGCTCTTGATGCTATTCAGGATCCTGTCTCTTTATTCGAACCAATATACCACGATGGAGGGGATGCTATCTATGTGATGGATCAGATAAGTGATAATAAAAACTTAGATGATTCGTGGCTTGAGAATATTTCAATAAGAGAGGCAATGAAAAAGTTAAATGACAGAGAAAAGTTAATTCTTACTTTAAGGTTTTTTAATGGAAGAACCCAGATGGAGGTTGCTGAAGAGATAGGAATATCACAGGCTCAGGTATCGAGACTTGAAAAAACAGCTTTAAAGCACATGAAAAAATATATATAAGAGCCTAAGGCTCTTTTTTGTTTTATTAGAGTATATAATAGAGCTTTATTTATATAAAAACCTTAAATATGCATCGAATTATATTCTATTAATATTCTATTGATGTAATTATTGTGAGTATAAAGGTGATAGCTTTTACATATTATTTATTAAAAGAAAGGGGGAGGGCAATGGAAAATTCACTGTATTCCATCAATAATATAAAGAATATGGAAGTAATAGATATAGCTACCGGTGCAAAGCTAGGAATGATAAAAGATTTCAAGATAGACTGTGAAAACTATAATATTATATCTGTTTTAATACCTATTTCTAAGAGTAATTGGCTGACTAAAATAGAGCTTTTAGAAATACCATGGGAAGATATAATTAAGGTTGGTGTTGATGTAATTTTGGTCAAAGGTCAAATTAAAAGAGATAGTTAATAGTAGAAATTAGTTGAAATATAGTATACTATATAAATAAAGAAAGAAAGGAGTGAGCCTATGAAATGTCCATTTTGTTCTTATGAGGAAAGCAAAGTTGTAGATTCTCGCTCAACAGAAGATTATACTGCAATAAGAAGAAGAAGAGAATGTCTAAAATGTTCAAAAAGATATACTACCTATGAGAAAATAGAAGATATTCCTATACAGGTAATAAAAAAGGATTTAACCAGAGAAAATTTTGATAAGAATAAGATTATAAATGGATTAATTAAGGCTTGTCAAAAAAGGCCGGTTTCTATTACTCAAATTGAGTTATTAGCAGCAGATGTGGAGAAGGTTTTAAGTAATCAAATGAATCAAGAAGTGAAATCTGATTTTATCGGTGAATTAGTTATGGAAAGACTTAAAAAGATCGATGAGGTTTCTTATGTGAGATTTGCTTCAGTATACAGGCAATTTACTGATGTAAATACCTTTATGGAAGAAATACGTAATTTAATGAATACAAATAAGTCAAATCTGTAGGTTTGACTTATTTTTACATAGATATGGAGGTAACTATGGAGGCCATTCATGACAAAAATCATTCATATTTAATAGATAAAATATATAACGGTGTATTTGTTTTTTTTACTGGTGAGATGGGTCAGGATATAAATATTGAGTTGATTGAGGATAAAAAAGAAATCTTGAAAGAATTATTTTCTATTGAAGATATCGGATATATTAGACAGTGTCATAGTGATAAGATTTTTGAATATAACCATGAAATACAAAATGGGGATGCACTATATAGCTCAGATAAAAAGGTTGCCGTGGGTATTTTTACTGCAGACTGTGTGCCTGTACTTATTTATGATAAAAGATTAGAGATAGTAGCAGCAGTACATAGTGGTTGGAGAGGAACTTATAACAAGATTACAACAAAAACTATAATGAAGCTAATTGAAGATAAAGGGTCTAAGGTGGAAGATATAATTGTATATATAGGACCTCACATTCATCAATGTTGCTATGAAATTAGTAATGACCTTAAGGCAAGGTTTCTTGAAGCAGGTATAACAGAAGCTGCTTTTAATGGAAATAGATTAGATTTATCCTTAGTAATAAAAGAAGATTTGAGGACTATGGGGATTTTAGATAGCAATATATATGAAGCAAATTTTTGCACGAAATGCTCTGAGGATTATAGATTTCATTCTTATAGAAGGGATAAAGATTTATCTGGTAGAAATTTTTCCCTTGTTTTTATTGAAGGATGAATAACTTAGGCAGAAACATTGCTGTGATTATTATTTGTTTCATTATTGACTATAGTATATTATTACTGTAATATAACTAATTGATAACCATTATGGGGAGTGACCGCATGAAGAATGTTATATCAAAAATAAAGCCAAATAGCATTGCTATGGAAATTGGTTTAGAAGCAGGAGATAAGCTTATTTCTGTCAACGGTATTGAAGTTCATGATATAATTGATTATAAATTTTTAATTACTGATGAAGATATTGTAGTGGAGATAGAAAAAAATAAAGGTGAGCTATGGGAAATTGAGATAGAAAAGGATTACGATGAGGATTTAGGTATTGAGTTTGAAAACTCGATAATGGATGGTGCGAAAAGCTGCAGAAACAAATGCATTTTTTGCTTTATTGATCAGCTTCCAAAGGGTATGAGAGAATCCTTATACTTTAAAGATGATGATTCTAGGCTTTCTTTTCTGCAGGGAAATTTTGTTACATTAACAAATATGACTGACGAGGATATTGATAGGATTATTAGATATAGGATTAGTCCTATTAATGTTTCGGTACATGCAACTAATCCTGAGCTACGAAAGAAAATGCTTAATAACAGATTTGCTGGAGATATTTTTAATAGACTTCAAAGATTGGCTGAGGCAGGGATATCCTTAAAGGCTCAGATAGTAATAGTTCCTGGAGTAAATGATGGAGAGGAATTAAGAAATACTATTGAGGACTTATTCTCACTTTATCCTAATTTAGAGGGTGTAGCTTGTGTACCAGTAGGTATTACTAAATATAGAGAAGGCTTAGCTGTTCTTAAAACTTTCAATAAGGAAAGTGCTTTAAAGGAGATTTTGCTTGTTAAGGAGCTTCAAAATAAGTATGAAGAGCTAACAGGAGAGCCATTTGTAAGGCTATCTGATGAATTCTATGTTATGGCTGAGGAAGAGGTTCCCTCAAAGGAGTTCTATAAAGATTTTGCTCAATTAGAGGATGGAGTAGGAATGATTAGGATTCTTAGAGAAAATATTGCAAAATCATTGGGAGATTTGGTTAAAGAGGATAAAGGTCAGTTTACAATTATCACAGGGGCTTCAGGGTATAAGGAGCTTCTTAATTGTGCCAGGATTATCGAAAGCCATAGTCCTAATATAAAGATACAGGTATTAAAGGTAATTAATGAATTCTTCGGTGAAACTATTACGGTAGTAGGATTGTTAACAGGAAAAGATATAGTGAGTGCTCTGAAAAATAATGATCATTATGGAAAAGTCATCATCCCAAGCAATGTGCTGAGGGCAGGTGAAAGTGTTTTTCTTGATGATATGACTATAGATGATGTTGAAAGATTGACAGATTGTAAAATAATTGTTGCTGACTATTCAGGTGAAGACCTGATTAATTGTATAAATAAGGAGATAAAGGAGGAATAGTAATGGCAAAACCTATTGTTGCTATTGTTGGAAGACCAAATGTAGGAAAGTCGACCCTGTTCAATAAGCTGGCAGGAAAACGAATCTCCATAGTTGAGGATAGACCTGGTATCACTCGTGATAGAGTTTATGCAGAAGCAGAATGGTTGAATTATAAATTTACTATAATAGATACTGGTGGTATAGAACCAGAAAATGGTGATATTATTTTATCACAAATGAAGAGGCAGGCAGAGATAGCTATTGAAACAGCAGATTCCATAATATTTATAGTTGATGGAAAGGAAGGTCTCACTCCTGCTGATTATGAAGTTGCTGACATGCTTAGAAAAAGCAAGAAGGATATTGTTTTAGTAGTAAATAAGATAGATTCTCTAAAGGAAGAAAATAATGCCTATGAATTTTATAATTTAGGAATTGGAGATCCAATTACCATATCATCTACCCAAGGCTTAGGCTTAGGGGATATGCTTGATAAGGTGGTAGAGAGGTTTAAAGATAATTATGAAGAGGAAGAAGACGAAGAAATAATTAAGATTGCCGTAGTAGGTAAACCAAATGTTGGTAAGTCCTCTCTCATAAATAAATTGTTAGGTGAGAATAGAGTAATAGTAAGTGATGTTCCAGGTACTACACGAGACGCTATTGATAGTCCTTTGGAAAATGAATTAGGTAAATTTCTACTTATAGATACTGCTGGTCTTAGAAGAAAGAGCAAGGTTAAGGAAGAGGTAGAACGATATAGTGTTGTAAGAACTTTGACTGCTGTGGACAGAAGTGATGTTATTATATTAATGATTGATGCACAGGAAGGTGTTACTGACCAAGATGAAAAAATAATAGGGTATGCACATGAGCAAAATAAAGCTATTATGGTTATAGTTAATAAGTGGGATCTTATAGAAAAAGACGATAAAACCATGGATAAATATAAAAAAGATATAGCTTCAAATCTTAATTTTATTAGCTATGCTCCATATTTATTCATTTCTGCACTAACTGGCCAAAGAGTACATAAGGTCCTAAACTTTGCTAAGCTTTGCTACACGAATTATTCTAAGAGAATATCAACAGGTGTTTTAAATGAAGTTATTAATAGAGCAGTCCTCATGAAGGAACCACCTGTTGTAGGTCTTAAGAGACTTAAGATATATTATGCCACTCAGGTTGCAACAAAGGCACCTACCTTCGTTTTCTTTGTGAATGATAGAAATTCACTTCATTTTTCCTATGAAAGATACTTAGAAAATCAAATCAGAGATAGCTTTGATTTTAGAGGTACCGGGATTAAGATAGAGTATAGAGAAAGGAAGGATTGATATGCCTGCGGTAGCTTTTTTAGGGGCAGGTAGCTTCGGAACTGCTTTATCTATACATCTTGCTAATAAAGGCTTTGATGTGAAGCTATGGGATAGAAAGCCGAAGCTCATAGATGAAATAAATAATACAAGAAAAAACACAAAATATTCAGGAGATATTATACTTCCTAAAAACATAACAGGATATAAAGAGCTGCAGGAGGCTTTAAAAGGATGTAAATTTGTTATACTTTCTGTACCCTCACATGCTATTAGAGATATTTGCAAAAGGATAAAAAGTATAATTGAAGAGGATGCAATCATAATTAACATTGCAAAAGGGATTGAAGTGGAAACAAAACTTAGATTATCTCAGGTGATTAATGAAGAACTAGATAATCCAGTTGTTGTATTGACAGGTCCCAGTCATGCTGAAGAGGTGTTACTTAAGATGCCTACCTCAATAGTAGCTTCATCTCTTTCTAATGAGTATGCTGAGAAGGTTCAGGATCTATTCATGAATAATTATTTTAGAGTTTACACCAATGATGATTTAGTTGGTGTAGAAATTGGTGGTGCAGTAAAAAATATCATTGCCTTTGCTGCAGGAATTTGTGATGGTATTGGCTATGGAGACAATTCTAAAGCAGCATTAATCACAAGAGGAATGAAAGAGATTATGAGAATAGGAGAGGCATTAGGAGGAAGATCTGAAACTTTTTCAGGCCTTACAGGAATGGGAGATTTAATTGTTACCTGCACCAGTATGCATAGTAGAAATAGAAGAGCTGGAATTTTAATAGGTAAAGGAAGATCCTTAGAAGAAGCCACTGATGAAGTTGGAATGATAGTTGAGGGTGTCAAGGCTTGTAAGGCTTTTTATGAACTTAAGGAAGAGCTAGAAGTTGATATGCCAATTACAGAAGTGCTTTATGGAATTTTGTTTAAAGGTTTGAATCCTGGCGATGCAGTGGAAAAATTGATGAATAGAGATAAGAAGCATGAAATGTATTGATTATACGGAGTTTTTACTCCGTATTTTTGTTTTATGTTTTTATTTTAAGGATAAATTGTTAGCATATTTCACTTAACTTCAGAGTATATATGTATTGTTAATACTAAGTTATATGATAGGGAGGTATATCTTGGATAACTTTAACATATACAAGGATATAGCTGAAAGGACCCAGGGAGATATTTATGTTGGTGTAGTAGGACCAGTTAGAACTGGTAAATCTACCTTCATAAAGCGCTTTATGGATATGATGGTTATACCGAAAATTGAAAATGCTTATAAAAAAGAGAGAGCAAAGGATGAGCTTCCACAAAGCGGTTCTGGAAAGAGCATCCATACTACTGAGCCTAAGTTTGTTCCTAATGAAGCAGTAGAGATCAATATTGGTGAAGGAATTAAATTTAGGGTTAGATTGGTTGACTGTGTTGGATATATAGTTAAAGCAGCTCTAGGCTACTTAGAGGGAGAAAATCCTAAAATGGTTACTACACCTTGGTTTGATTATGAAATTCCTTTTCAGGATGCTGCTGAAATTGGAACAAGAAAGGTAATAAATGACCATTCAACCATAGGTGTTTTAATCACCACTGATGGATCTATAGCCGATATTCCTAGAAATGAATATGTAGAAGCTGAGGAAAGGGTTGTTAAGGAATTAAAAGAAATTAATAAGCCCTTTATAGTACTTTTAAATTCTAAGAATAGCGGTTCAAAGGAAACAGAAGAGTTAAGGGGAGCTCTAGAAGAAAAATATGATGTTCCCGTTGAAGTGATGGATGTACTTAATATGACTGAGGATGATGTTAAAGAGATTTTTAGACGTGTACTTAAAGAGTTTCCTGTAAAAGAGATTAATATTGATATGCCTGAATGGATAGAAAAACTAGAAACAAATCATTGGTTAAAGCGTGATTTCATAAACATAATCAAAGATATGGCAAAAAACATATTTAGGGTAAGCGATATTGGGAATTATTTTGAGTCGAAAGTGAATCATGAAAACCTCGAAAGTTCCAATATAGTTGAAATGAATATGGGTGAAGGTATTGCAAGAGTTGTATTAACTCCTAGGGCAGGGATATTTTATAGCATATTGAGTGAGCTTTGCTCTATGAATATTGCCGGTGAAACGGAGCTTTTAAACGCTATAAAAGTATTAAATGAAGCCAAAATTGAATATGATAAGGTAGCTGATGCCTTAAGAGATGTACGAGAAACCGGTTATGGAATGGTAGCACCACAAATAGATGAAATGATATTTGATGACCCCGAGAAGGTTCAGAGTAAAAATAAACATGGAATTAAACTGAAAGCTAGTGCTCCAAGTCTTCATTTTATAAAATCCAACATACAAACGGAAATAACCCCTTATGTGGGAGAAGAAAGAGAAAGTGAGGAACTGGTTAAAACACTTCTTGAACAGTTTGATACTAATCCTCAGGAATTCTGGCAAACAAATCTCTTTGGTAAGTCTTTAGAAGTACTAGTTAAAG
>JAEXSY010000006.1 GCA_023440105.1 Bacillota bacterium | reverse complement strand
TATTTAGTTATTCCCAATATAATAAAAATTACTACAGGAACTTGTCTCTAGTTTGTTCCTATAGTAATTTCCAATTCTATATAGCCTTGTCTACTTTTATTTACACATACCTGTGGACGTTCTCGTTTTGTCTTGATTCTATAATAACATACG
The DNA here is from genome assembly GCA_023440105.1 of Bacillota bacterium. Lineage (GTDB taxonomy): Bacteria > Bacillota > Clostridia > Clostridiales > Clostridiaceae > JAEXZL01. The sequence goes on along the minus strand of JAEXSY010000006.1, from coordinate 4,395 downwards.
GAACTAATCTCTTTTTTATAGTAATTTTACACTAAGACTTCTAGGTCCATCCATATTTTAATATCCTTTAAAATTATTATGTAGATTTAATATAAATAGCTATTACTGATTATCTTCTGATAAAAAATAAAGCATAAAGGTTATCGCTAATAAATCGGCACATCCACCAGGACTTATATTATTTATAATAAAATCATAATTAAGATTTCTAATAAAGGCTAAATCAAATTCTAATGTTCTATCCTTTGAGCTTAAGTGATTACTCACCTTATCTTGTATACTCTTTAAGGTATGCATATTAGACCTATGAAGAGTATTAGTATCTTCAACATTTGCTAATAAGTGCAATAATGTAACGGCACCGGCATCATTTAAGGAATATCCTTTGCTAGCATATTCCTTAAGTTTGGGTAAACCGATGTTTTTCACCGATGGGAATCCCTTTGAAGCCTCACCACGTATTCCCTGAGACTTATATCTTTTAAATTCAAATTCACCGTTACTAAGGATGTCTTTGTCAGAGACATGCAATTCATTTATTATATCTTTAGAAATAGCGCTACAGATATCAAATATCTTTATGACAGGTTCCTCATTTTTGTATAAATACCCTAGGCCTGAACATATAATACCCAGTGAAAAAATAATTCCTTTATGAGTGTTTACACCTTTTGTTGCTTTATACATGGTTTCTTCAGCACGTATACCTATATATCGGATTGAACTCAGTAACTTATTTAAAGGTTTATTATAGCTTTCTATACCTTTTAAGACAAATTGCCTAAAGAAAGGTGTTAATACTGAGGAGCTCTTTATAAAGGTAAAGATGTCCATATCTTTGTGCGAGCCAGTATCATTTCTATCAACTAATCCAGGCTTTGGTGTTACAGCTACTTCAGATATAAGTGCTCTAAGAGCATATGAGGATATTGTATCAGCATATTTATCATTGAAGTATTTCTCCATAATATTAGTTATTTCATGAAGTAATTCTTCAGCGCTATGGGCACGGGATCTAGAGCAAATAAAAGCATCCTTATTACATAATAAGCATTTTCTTTTCTCTTTTCCAAGCTCTTTTCTTGATATATGATTTAAATTCAAATCTAAAACATCGATATCAAAAAGCCTGCCTATAGACACACCTTCCTCTATCATTATGAGTATTTCTTTAATAAAGAGAGCATCTCCATCTACACTGTAAATAGTTTCTAATCCTGCAGGATCGTCTGTTTTTATCGTGTTAATTACCTTGATATTATACTGTCTTAATTGATTTAGAATCAGTTCTTCGCCTTCTTTAAAGGTTTTATCAACTAAAGGAAATCTTTTATATGGACCAGGAGTATTTAAGGTAAAGCATATTATAGGTACCTTGTACATTTTGATAGCTGCCTTTTGTCTATTTAAGCGATTTTCCTTAAAGTCTAGAACCTGATTTAATTTAATGTAGTCATTTAGCACATTACCACATCCTATACCTTAAAATAAAGTGTAAATTTATTCTTAATATTATCATAGGTTGAATTTTTTGCCAATTGTTATATCTAAATAAGATTGTTTTATATTCTGTACTTTTTATTATATAATAGAAGTTAACGTAGAATATTTATAATCTTGAAATTATAGCATAGTCAGAATAATTATTTATAGTAAAGAAGGTAGTACAATGTCTATAGAAGCGGTTAAAAAATATCTAGAACAATGGTCTTTGGAGGATAGAGTACAGGAGTTTACCACCTCCAGTGCTACAGTAGAGCTAGCAGCAGAGGCTCTTTCTGTTATCCCTGCTAGAATAGCTAAAAGCATGTCTTTTAAAACAAAGGAGGGATGTATCATCATAGTGGCTGCGGGAGATGGCAGAGTAAATAATGGTAAATTTAAGGCTGCCTTTGGAGAAAAGGCAAAAATGGTTCCTTTAGAGGAGGTTCAGGAATTAACAGGACATCCCGTAGGAGGTGTTTGTCCTTTTGCTCTTAAGGAAGGCGTGAAGGTTTATCTTGACAAATCCTTAGAAAGATTTGATACAGTATTTCCTGCAGCGGGAACTCCCAGCTCTGCCATAGAGCTTAATCTGGAGGAGCTTTTTATATCGTCTAAGGCATTAGCTTGGGTTGATGTATGTAAAATCCCAGAGTAAATCTATTAGACTTACAGAAATATTGATTACTAATTATATTAAATGAAAGTAGGCTGTATAAATTGAATTACAGAAAGCTGAATATTAATAAGCTTGTTGATTATTTTAAAAAGGGCATAAAGGGTAATGTAAAACCAACCTTAGGAGTTGAAATAGAGCATTTTATAGTAGATGAAAAAACAGGCTTAGCAGCTCCCTATGAAGAGGTTGCAAGGATTATAGAGAAGTTCTCTCCAGAGGGGGAAGGACTGATTTATGAAGAAGACAATCTTCTAGGCTATGATTGTGAAGCATACAGCATTAGCTTAGAGCCAGCATCACAGTTTGAAATCAGCATAAGCCCACAGAAGACAATAATGGAGATTCATAAGATATATAAGGGATTTTTGGATAAGCTAGAAGATATATTAAGGACAACTCCCTACGCCTATGCTACCTTGGGCTATCAGCCTAAGAGCAGGGTAGAGGATTTAACTCTTATCCCTAAGGAAAGATATGCACATATGAATAACCATTTTAAGAGTACAGGAACCATGGGGATTAATATGATGAGAGGAACAGGCTCTACTCAGGTATCCATAGATTATTATTGTGAAGAGGATTTTGTTAAAAAGTTTAGGGCTGCTTCCATCCTAGGTCCTATATTTTCTCTAATTACAGACAATTCTCCTATTTTTCAGGGGGAGGTCTATCCCTTAAATCTTCTTAGAACTCATATATGGAACAATGTTGATGGAGATAGATGTAATGTAGTACCCTGTGTATTGAATAATGACTTTGGCTTTGAAGCCTATGCAAGATATATCTATGATTCACCAGCTATACTCCTTATAGATAAGGGAGAGGTTGTGTATACAGGCTATAAGAGGATAAGTGAATATTACGCTGAAAGAGAGCTAACAGAGGAAGAGATAGAGCATATAATTTCTATGTTTTTTCCTGATGTTAGATTAAAGAGCTATATTGAAATCAGAATGGCTGACAGCATGGAGCTTAAATATGTCCTTTCCTATGTTACTCTGATTAAGCTACTTTTTAGCTCCTGGGAGGTTCTCGATGACCTTTTTCAGTACATAGGAGACGTGTCCTTAGAAGCTATAGAAAAGGGTAAAAAGGAGCTTATGGAAAAAGGCTATCAGGGAAAGATATATGAAAGATCTGTAGCTCAGATAGTAGATTACATCATGGAGAGGGCCATTAAAGAAGCTGACGTCCAGGAAAAGGAGTATCTAGCTCCATTGATTAAGCTTACAGAGGAAAGAAAAACTCTGGCAAGTATGGAGAAGGAGAAATATATTAATGAAGGATTTAAAGGAATTAAGTAATATATATAGGAAGCTTATAAAAGAAAATTTGGAGGAAAATATAGCCTCTGGAGAGGAAGCTCTAAGGTATTTAAATAATTCCTCTGCCAGGTATAGGGGCAGGGCTATAAGGACTCTCTTTATTCCTAAGCTACTTACAGAGGATGACGTTCAGGTATTCCAGGAGCTTGTAGAGACCCTATATGGAATTTTTCAAAAGGTTATAGAGGAATATTATAAAAATGAAGGCTACAGGAAGCTTTTTGGTTTTTCTAAGGAGCTAGAGGAGCTGATATTAAGAAGACCTTTATATGACTCTTTAATTCCCATGGCCAGGATAGATATATTTTATAATGAAGAGGATAAGAGCTTTAAATTTTGTGAGTTTAATACTGATGGCTCCAGTGCCATGAATGAGGATAGAGAGCTTAATATAGCAATGCAAAAAACCAAGGCTTATCAAGACTTTACAAAGCTATATAATCTTTCTTCCTTTGAGCTCTTTGATTCATGGGTTGAGGAGTTTATAAAGATATATGACACTTATGAAAATAAAGTTGAAAAGCCTCATATAGCAATAGTGGATTTTATTGAAAAGGGAAATCCTACAGAGTTTGAGGTCTTTGCTGAAAGCTTCAGAAAGAAGGGCTATACTGCTGAAATCTGTGAAATAAGAAACCTTAAGTATCAGGATGGAAAGCTTATATCACCTTCTCGTAAAAAGATAGATGCAATATATAGAAGAGCTGTTACTACGGATATTATGGCTAATTTACAGGATATAGAGCCATTTATTCAGGCAGTTAAGGAAGAGAAGGTCTGTCTCTTAGGAGAATTTAAAACACAGCTTGTACACAATAAGGTTTTATTCAAGCTTCTTCATCAGGAAGAAACCCAAAAGCTATTAACGGAAGAGGAGAGAGCTTTTATTAAAAGACATGTACCTTATAC
>JAEXSY010000473.1 GCA_023440105.1 Bacillota bacterium | reverse complement strand
CCCTCACCATCTAATAATATTTTCCACTCTCCCTTATGAGGTTTTAAGAAAATATCCTTTTCTGAAGCATTATAAACAATTAGAAGCTTCTCCCAAGGTTCCATAGAGTCTCCATTTCCTTTGAATTCGTAAGCTACAACGGATTTCTCTCTGGTATCGATAAAGCTGATATTATCAAGAATCTCTATATCTCTAGAATCAAAAGCCCCAAAGGACTTTCTTATTTTTATGAGACCTTTATAGTAGTCAAGCAAATCTTTATATGCATATATCCTCTTCCAGCTTAGTTGATTTACTTCTACTGGAGATTTATAGCTATCACCAATGCCTCTCTTCGTCCTCGCTCCCTCTTCGCCGGCCTGGAAAAAGGGAATCCCTAATGAAGTGAAATATATAGCTGCTGCCAGCTTATTAAGCCTTTTTACATCTTCATTATCCTCAAAGAAATTTATCTTTTCTTTCTTTTCCTTCTCAGTGAAGAGAAGCTTATCCCACAAAGTGAAATTATCATGGGAGGATACATAGGAGATAATCTGTCCTGGACCTTTAGGGGAAAAGCCCTTTTTTCTATCACAATGTGCAGTTACTGCACTCTTAACCTTCGCCTCTAGATCCTTCCCACCATTTATAAAGCCAGGATCCTCTTCAATAAAAACACTACCCTTAATAGCATCTCTTGTATCATCACTAAAAATAGCTATTCTTTCATCAAGGAGATGAATATTATCCTTAACTGCAGGTATTGAGCCTTCTGCCATAGGACTATGAGAGCTTTGCCATGGCTCACCGTAAATAAGTATCTTTTCTCCTCCAGGGAGGCTATCTAGTGCCTTCCTTATTTCATTCATGGTATCAATGTCATGAAGACCCATTAAATCAAATCTAAAGCCATCAATATGATATTCTCTTGCCCAGTAGCAAACAGAGTCAATGATAAACTTTCTAAACATTCTCCTCTCACTGGCAGTATCATTGCCACAGCCTGAGCCATTAGAGAAGCTTCCATCCTCATTTAATCTGTAATAATAGTAAGGAACTGTAGCTTGAAAAGCGGAGTCTCTAGAATAGGTATGATTATAAACCACATCCATTATTACTCCTATTCCCTCCTCATGAAGGGATTTTACCATTTCCTTAAACTCTTTTATTCTAACCTCACCCTTAAAGGGGTCAGAGGAATAAGAGCCTTCTGGAACGTTGTAATTCTGAGGATCATAGCCCCAATTAAAGCTTTCATCATCTAATTTACTCTCATCAATAGACTGATAATCAAAGACTGGTAGTAAGTGAACATAATTTATACCTAAAGCCTTAATATAAGACATGCACGTAGGCTCTTTCCCTTCACCCTTTAAGCTGGTATTTTTCTCAGTAAAAGCCTTATACTTCCCTCTGTTTTTTTCCGTAACTCCACTATTAGGATCACTGGAAAAATCTTTTACATGAACCTCATATATTATCGGTCTTTGGTGCTGTAGAGTTCTAAGACAATCCTCATCCCATCCTTCAGGATTAGTTTTCTCTAGATCAACCACCATGGTCCTTCTTCCATTTACTCCTGAGGCTCTCCCATATATATCCTGAGTTTCCTTCACCTCACCCATTACCTCTACGGAATAGGTGTAGTATATACCAGCTAAATCCTCTTTAACCTCACAGCTCCATACACCTCTTTTTCCTTTATCAAGGGATACACTCTTTAAATAACCATTCTTATTTTCAGGATTTCCATCCCTGTACAGATTTAGGGTAACAGCTACTGCCGTAGGAGCCCAAAGCTTGAACACTGTTTTTTCTGGAGTATAGACCGCACCTAAATCATTTTCTCCATAATAATATTCCTTTTCAAACTCTTCTGCATCGAAGAATGCCTTCCATTCCAGAGGAGTCCTTTTTATTATCTCCATCAGTCTCACTCCCTAATAAATTATTATAAAAGCTGCAGCTATCCCTTAACAGCTCCCCCAACGGATTCTACATAGTATCTCTGAACTATTAAGAATAATATCGCAATGGGAATTGAAATCAACACACAGCCTGCAAAGAATCTAGTATAATAATACTCTATAAACTCAGCTTCTAGCATAGTCCATAAGCCTACAGCTATAGTGTAATAGGTTTTATCCTGACCTAAGATTACCCTGGCAAATATAAAGTCAACCCAAGGGCCCATAAAAGAGCTAAGTACAGTATAAACAATTATTGGCTTTGATAGTGGAATAGTTATCTTTGTAAATACATCCCATTTACTCGCTCCATCAATATAAGCTGCCTCATCGATATTTTTACTTATAGTATCAAAGAAGCCCTTAGCTATATAAAAGCCCAGACCAGAGCCGGCAGAATATACAATTACAAGAGCAAAAAGCTTTAGCTGACCGGTTTCTAAAAGTCCCATCCCTTTAATTATATAATATACAGCTATCATTGACATAAAGCCAGGGAACATGCCTAGGATTAATGCAATATTTAAAAACTTTTTTCTCATCCTAAACCTTAATCTGGACATGACATAGGATACAGAAAGAACAAAAAATACAGAAATAAGACAGCTTAAGACAGCAACCATAAAGGTATTACTAAACCATCTAGTAAAATTCAAGCTTCCAGAGGTATCAAATAGATTTAAAAAATTATCTAAGGTATATTCCTTAGGAAATATATAGCTTTTATATGCTCCACTTTCTTTTCTAAAGGAAGTTAACACAGTGAAAAATATAGGAAGCAGCCATATAAAAGCCAATATTCCTAGGACAATATGCACAAATAGATTGGATATCAACCCTTTTACATTTCTTCTTTTTGCTTTCATGATTATTGGAATCCCTCCTCATTTTTATAGGCACCAGTGCGGCGATAAAGAATAAGAGAGAAGGTAGCCATAATAACGAAGATTATTATACCTATAACGGATCCTAAATTGAAATCCTTCTTTTCTATGGTCAGCTTATATAGCCAAGTAACCAACAGGTCTGTTCTACCGGCATTATATAAATCTAAGCTTTCAGGCCCTCCCCCTGTTAACAGATAAATTACGTTGAAGTTATTTATATTTCCTACAAATTGAGTGATGAGATAAGGAGTCATAATAAAGAGCATATATGGAAGAGTAATCTTAAAGAATATAGCAACATTACCTGCCCCATCTATCTTAGCCGCTTCATATAGCTCAGGAGGAATATTTTGAAGTATTCCTGTGGTATTG
>JAEXSY010000417.1 GCA_023440105.1 Bacillota bacterium | reverse complement strand
GTCTTAAGGCCATTGCCTCTCACTATATAATCTATATTTACAGAGTAAAAGTCCTCTGGCACTACCTCTGAATGCACTCCCCCTACAACTACCTTACAGCTAGGATCTACCTTTTTAATCTCCTCTGCATATTCCTTTATTATATTTATATGTGCAATATATGAGGTCAAGCCCACTATCTGAGGCCTATACATCTCTATAAAATGACTTAAGGACTTTTTTTCTAATATCATATCTATAATGGTAACCTTATGACCTAAGGCTTCTGCATAAGCTCCTAAATATTCAAGCTCTAAGGGCTCACAAATCATAACATTTTGAAGTCCTATGGTTTCCTTATGTGGCTTCGGCCTTACTAATAAAATATTCATTATTAATTACCACCCTTTTTCAGGAGAAATAAAGCAATAGTCGGCATGAAGGCCTTCTCCTTAATATTATTTATCTTTATCATTTGAAGCCTATCCTTAGTTAGCTTTCTCATAGCACTTATTGATAGGTATTTTGCACTACTGGTGGTGAATTTAACAAAAAACATAATGAAGTGGTCGTACAGGGAGTTAGCAGAGGCTTGTGCTAAAAATAAATGTCCCTCTTCCTTTAATAAATAATGAAACTTATTTATTGCTTCCTCTTTATTTGAATAGTAGGGAAAGGAATGAGTACACACAATTATGTCAAAGCTGTAAGGCTGTCCATCAAACTCTTCAATACTAGAATTAAAATAATCAGCTTCCTTGTCCTTCCCCTTAGCTACTTCTATCATCTTAGGTGAAATATCTACCCCAGTAAATTTAATATTAAAACCACTGAACTCTTTCTTTATATCTCTAATAAGCTGTCCTGTTCCACAGCCCATATCTAAAATTTTATATTCTCTATCTTCCTTTATGATCTCTTTAAGCTCTTTTATAATGTCTCTTCTTGTGGGTGATAATGAATATTTTTGAACCCATAGCCTTTCATATTTGTCGGCCCAAAAGTCCCATATCTTTACTCCAGTCATTTATTATTCTCCCTTAAACACTTGAAATTTTGCCTGTAATGGCTTATAACTAAGACTTCCTATAAAAATCCCTATGAAATACCTCACAATAGAGCTTGGATGATATATATGCATATATTTTCTCTGTTGAAGAGCTCCAAGCTTCATTTTAGTATCCTCAGCGGTTTGTCCAAAATCTATGGAGGAGTATTTATTTTCAATTCCATATCTCAAAATAAATATCAGCATATTCATGTACAAATCATATTTATGATTCAAGGAATAATTGAGGCCTCCAAAGATGAAATTAAGCTCATTATTGATGCTTCCCAGTTGAACAAAGGCTGCGGCCTTATCCTCTATATAAAACACATATATTTCAGAAGGTATATTTCTAAAGAAATCTATGGACAGCTTCTCTAGCTTATAATCAGATTTTTCATATACATTTTCATAGAGAGCATAAAGCTCTTCATTAAAATTAGAATTACATTCAAGCTTTCTAATCACCAGGTCCTTGCCCTTCTTCATTGCAGAATTTATCCTATATCTATAATGACTTCTGAGGGCTTTCTTATAATCCTCAAAGGTGTCCCAGCTTATATTAAGCTTACAGGTAGGCAGAGTTTCCCCTCTTATAAGCTCCTCGCTGAGAAAGCTGTCATCGGAATTTAAAATAATGTAGCTGCCTTTTTCCTTTTTTATATAGTCCACCATTTCTTGAATATCATCCCCATGGACCTTATAACCACTCTTTGCCACGGAGCAGGGAACTCCTATTATGTTAACCTTTAAATTCAGCTTTAATTTAGAGTAGGAGAATATGTCCAAAACCAATTTATAGACAACAAAGGCACTTCTATCATTTATAATTACATAGCTTTGGCTGCAGGGATTGGAGTGTTCTAGAATACTTAAAATACTTTTAGGTAGGTAGCTGCTTTCAGAAAAGATATTGTCCCATTTCTCAGGGACCTTAAGAATTTCATCAAAGACTTCTATCATAATTTTTCTCTAAACCTCTATCTCGTATACTTTATAATGCTTGTACTCTTCTTCTGCCCACTTTACACCAAAATTTTTAGATTTAAAATTGCTGTTTAATATCCAGCTGGTTTCATAATGGTCGTATCTGTTTTTTGTGTAGTTATAGCATTGATTAAATAAGCCTAAAATTGCTCCAGTATTTTGATATTCACTTAAGACTCCCATTTCAATAATCTTAAAGGTATCTATCTTATCAGAAAACAACTTGTTTTTTACAAAGGTATCTACACCTATGTTCTTCCCCTCAGGAATCAATTGATTATAATCTGGATACCAAAGCATAAAGCCTATAGGCTCTCCATCCTTAAGTACAAAAATTAAATTTTCCTCCTTAAGAAAAAGCTTCAGATCCCTGAATAATTCATAATCCTCCTCATAGCTACGTTTAAAGTAGAAGGGATGGCTACTAAAAATCTTATTGTTTAAATCCGTATATATTTTTAAATCATCCTTAAAATTCCTAAAGCTGATATTCCTGAAGGTAAACTTTGAATTTACTTTTCCTATAACCCTTTTATAGGCGTTAAGATTAAAGCTCTTCATGGTTCCGCAATAGGAAACTAAGTTATGCTCATTAGACTTGTACTTATTAAAATAATCTATATAATAAGGCGGGTTGTAATTACTCCCAAAGCTTAAAGGCAGGTCATAATTATCACTTAATATTCCCAGACCATAGTTTACATGTCCATTTAATCCAATGGTAATACTCGATATATTTCTTTCTCTACATATATCTTTTGCAGTATCTATAATCAAATCAACGGCCTTTTGACACCCTGGCAGAGCTTCAAAAAAAGCAATTTGAAGTACATCCTTATAATTATCTGCCTGAATGAAGGTAGCTGCTGCAGCAATTTTGTTATCATCAAAAACCATAACGGGACTTATGAATGCATGCTTACTAAACTCACTTTTACCCGTGAGGATAGGCTTTAATAGAACAGATATGGAGTCCTTATAGCCACTATTGCTTTTATATATATCTTTTACAAAGTGTAAATAAGCCTTATAGTTATTTTTATTACATCGAATCAGGTGCACTGAGCTTCCTCCAATCTTGTTAAATTTTAGTTCATTATAACATATTTAAAGCTAAAATTTCACACTCTTCATGATTAACTGAATATATATTGAAAATCAGATTTATCAGTTTTTTTCTCCTCGGCAACTGATAGCCAATTCCCCTATAGCTAGGAGATATTATCAAATTTATTTGATACTTTTAAATAGATTGGTAGCCAAAAAGAGATTCTCATTATTTTAC
>JAEXSY010000439.1 GCA_023440105.1 Bacillota bacterium | reverse complement strand
TATCATTGAGCACAGTGAGGAATATCATCTGAACATGGACAATATCATCATTATGGGTTCCTCTGCCTGTGCAATTATGACGAGTCAGCTAGGTAGTATTATAACAAATCCTGAATATGCCGAGCTCCTGAATATTACACCGGCATTATCCTCAACACAATTGAGTGCAATAGTGCTGGATGACGCACCACTGGATTACAACAGCTTTCCATTGACTTGTAAAATCCTTGTTGGAAATTACATAAAGGGATCGATTTATCTGTCCGAGGCTGAGCTTAGCAGCTATAATAATATTCTTCATCTGACTGCTGATTATCCTGCTGCATTTTTACTTGGCAGCGAATACAGGCATGACATGAATGTGATGCACAATCGGCTAAATGAACTTGGTGTGGAAAATATACTGATTGACCCATATGTACAATATGGCGAAACGAAGCCACATTGCTTTGTAGCCAATGAACGAATTGATTCGGTTGCAAAGGAAGCATTTGATAAACTGACGAAGTTTTTGAAAGAAAAAACGCAATAATATTGCATACCAATTGTTTAAAAAGCATATAATAACAGCCAATTTGTGTAAGAAAGGAAAAAATTATGAAAATGAAATTCAAGGAACTTCCTAAGTTTTGGAAAAGAACAATTATAGCTTTAGCCCTTGTGGTCATACTTTGGGCTGCCGGATTGATTTACTATATGTGGATTAGTGTTGGGGAGCTATTTATGTTTATGTTTTGATTTTACTAATAATGAGATTAAAGGAGAATGAACATGGAAATGAAATTCAAGGAACTTCCTAAAATTTGGAGGTGGATAATTGTAGTTATGGTAACTTTGATAATTCTTTTAGTGTCTGTATTTGTTGTATTTCAGGTATTCTTAACCAATATGCGAGCGGATAATGCAGCAAAAAGAGAGGCGGTACAAAAACCGGACAGTGAGTTAATCGGTACAAGATTTGAGCTTTCGAGAGATGGAAAAGCATCTGTCGAGATGAATCTGTATTTTCCAAAAAACAGCGATGGTGATAAGCTACCTGTCATTTTCAACCTGCACGGTGGCGGATTCGTATTAGGAGATGCTGATGAGATGGACACCCAGTGCTCACATTGGGCAAATGATTGGAATGCAATCATTGTATCCATTGATTATACAAAAGCGGATGTGAAACCTATCAGATACGGTGTAGAAGAAACTGTTGATACAGTACTGTATTTTGCAGAGCACGCCAATGAATATAATGCCGACCCTAAAAAGTTTTCGGTAATCGGACATAGTGCCGGCGGATATTATGCTGCCAAAACAGCCATTGCATTGGATAAACAAGGTTTTCCATTGGCTTCTCAAATATTGGTGTGCCCATGGACAACGAGCTTGCCTGAAGAAGTCAGTGCCACTGTCGCTCCGGCACTGTTCATATTAGGGGGAGTTGATGCTATTTCTCAGGAAACACCTGTTTATCAGAAGGTGCTGAGAGATTCCAGAGTATATGTAGAAGTGAAAGAATATGAGGGCGGTTTTCACCCATTTATCTCAACGCCTTATCCTGAACTGAGTGCTTCTTTTTCAGAAGAAGAAAGAAACGAGTTCATTACCGAGGATCAGAAGGCTTTGGCTATACAGGCTGAAAATGATATCAATGAGTGGTTGGAAAATACTATTTATAAATAATATCAGGTAGTCAAGATTCTTACATTGGCCTAAGAAAACAGCGATGAGTTAAGAAAATGGAGAATATACAATATGAGCAGTAAGAACAGTATATTAAATTTAGATATCTCAAAGAAAGACAGGAAGAAGAGATTGATACAGAATATCATAATCATTTCTTTTGTGATTATACTAGCTGCAACACTTTGAGCTATATGCTATTGCCATCGTTTGCCATGAATTTATGACAAACCGCTTATTTTCTTACTCCTATGCTATGACATTGGCAAAGTGTGGATATGCTGCCTTCTGTTTTGATTTTTGTGGCGGGGGAATTTTATGCGGTAGCGATGGAGATAACAGCGACATGTCTGTGCTGACAGAAATAGAAGATTTGAAGGAGGTTATTGACTTTGTAAAGGAACAAAGCTATACCAATAACGAGCCTATGCTCCTGATGGGATGTAGTCAAGGCGGTCTGGTTGTAGCACTTACTGCCGCCGAGCTACAGGATGAGGTTGGTGGTCTTATCTTACAGTATCCGGCATTATCTATTCCTGACGCAGCCAGAAAAGGTGAAATGCTTTGGATGAAATTCGATCCGAATAATGTGCCGGAAGAAATGCGCTCTGGACCGATGTGTATAGGCAGGCGATATGCCATGGATGTAATGAATATCGACACACTTCCGACCATTGCCCGCTACACGGGGAAGGTATTGATTCTTCATGGGGATAAGGATACTTTGGTGGATATTTCCGGCTCTCAAAAAGCGGCTGAAGCATATGAGGCTGCCGGTGCAGATGTTAGCCTGCAAATCATTCCCAATGGTAAACATATCTTCCTCAAGTCAAAGCATATAAAAATGGCAAACACATTCATTAAGGATTTTGTCCGACAATTACCGAAAAACAAAGATAATGGAAAGTCAAATTTAACTCAGCACATTTGGAACAATAAATTGAAAAAATTGATAAGGAATTGAGGAAAACGTAGATGCATTCCCCCCAATAGAAAGATAAAATGGACAAAAATCAAGGGAAGATATTCCTATTAAATAGATGATAATATCTTCCTTTAAAAAGGTATAATATTTACTTTTAAAACATTTCTGTAAGCAGTTTATATACAAAGTCCGAATCAACCTTACCCCAGCTTTTAATGAGACTTTTATTATTTATCCATCTAGGGGATAAAGCTTCCTTTTCCTTATCTGTAAGATGAATAGAGAGTTTTGGAGTAAGAGATTTTATTAAGTAATTGAGCACCTCCTTATTTATTTTTACCTCCTGGAAAAAGGCTTCAGTAAGCTTGGGGACAACTCTTTCATTATGCTCAATAAAACTAGAAAGGAATGTCGCACAGGCTGTACCGTGGGATACGCCATAAAGCTCTGTAAGGAAGTATCCTAAGGCATGAGGAAAGGCAGTGCCTGTAGCATTAATAGCAAGGCCTCCATAAATAGAGCCGTTATATAAAAGCTCTCTATCCTCATAGTAAAGATTAGATGCTCCCTTTTCTTTAAGAGCTTTAAGCCCCATAAGTATTGTCTTTACTCCCTTCACAGCGAAGGTCATAGACATATCATTAGCAGTGCGGTTAAAATAACTTTCTATGCAGTGAGATAGGGCATCAATAGCTGTAGAAGAGGTGAACTCCTCTGATAGTGACATTGTATAGGTCGGATCTCCTAAGGCTAAAACAGGAAACATAGAATCATGCTTAAAGCTTTTCTTTAAACCTTTACTGTTAGTAATGACTGATACTGAGGTAACCTCACTTCCAGTACCTGCAGTAGTACCAATAGCTATTACAGGAAGAGGTTTGCTAGTCCATTTAAGAGAATATAGCTCCTCCTCTGTAATATCTGGATTTGTAGCTAAGACGCTTACAGCCTTTGAAGCATCTAATGGTGAACCTCCTCCAATACCTATAATGAAATCTGCATTAATATCATGGGCTATTTTACCACCACTAATACAGGAAGACAGGGAAGGATTTTGAGATATTTTATCATATATATTATAAGAAATGTTTAAGCTGTTAAGAACTGATTGTACATCCTCAAGAGCACCACTTTTTATGGCACTGGAATGACCAGTTACTATTAGACAACGATTTCCTAAGGTCTTAAAATAAGAAGGATTATCTATAACACAATTTTTCCCAGTAATAATTCTAGTGCCGAAAAAATAATTTATATTCATAAGAACCTCCATTGTTTATTTGCAATTTTATTATAAAATAATACTAAGCAAGTATCAATAATATTCTGAATATATTGTCGATTATAGTCGAATGTGATAACATTTTATATATAGTAATTTTATGTATAGGGGTGTTAGTGAAATATGATTAGACAATCAAAAGAATGTTTTAAAGAAATAAGAGAAGGGATGAGAGGCGGAAACGGCTCCGTTGAAATCACTAATTTTGTAAATGCTGATGAGCTTTATAATAAGGGAAGGCTATTTGGCAAAATAACTTTAAATCCAGGCTGTGGAATTGGATATCATATCCATGAAAATGAGAGCGAAATCTTCTATATAATTAAAGGTAGTGCTGTGTATAATGATAATGGAGTGGGAAGGGTACTGAAAGATGGTGATGTTGCTATTTGCAAAGATGGTCAGGGACATAGAATTGATAATACCTCTGACAGCACTGTAGAACTGGTGGCTTTGATCATAAAAAAATAATTAATATTTAAATATAGCTTGTTCAAATTCAATTGATATCAGCACCACAAGAGACAAAGGTGATATGTGGTGAGGCTTCATTTTTCCTCAGACTAATTAGTTTGGGGAATTTTTATTTTGAGACATTATACTAAAAAATAAAACAATATAAAACAAACAAGAGTATAAGCAAGAATAATTATCTGAAAATAAAGAATATTGACTTAATATTCTGACTTTAATATAATATAGATATTACCATAAAATGGTAAGTTATATTGTAAAAAAAGGAGGAAATTATTATGCAAAGAATAGTACCTCATATATGGTATGACAAGGATGCCAAAGAGGCAGCTTTGTTTTATATCAGTTTATTTGAAAACTCTAAGCTAATAAGTACAAGGGTGATTGAAAATACACCCTCTGGTAATGCAGAATTAGTTAGATTTGAACTTTCTGGACAAGAATTTGAGAGTATTAGCACAGGTCCTTACTTTGATTTAAATCCTTCAATTTCATTAATGGTGGCCTGTGACTCTGTTGAAGAAGTAAATGAGAAGTGGAAAGCGCTACTTGCAGGTGGAAAGGAATTAATTCCATTGGGTGAGTATCCATTTAGTAAGTGGTACAGCTGGGTGCAGGATCGATATGGGGTAACATGGCAGTTAATGCTTGTAGATAATCCGCAAGCTGCTCCAAAAATCACACCTAATTTACTGTTTTCAAATGAAGCCTGTGGTATGGCTGAAGAAGCAATAAAGTACTACGTAGATATTTTTCAAAATTCCGAAATAGGCATTATGAGTAGGTATGCACCAGGAGAAGCTAAGTCGCTTAAGCAAAGATAAATTATTGTGCTTTTCAATTGGATGGCGTTAATTTTTCTGGAATGGATAATGGCTATGATGAGGATTATAGTTTCAATGAGGCCTTTTCACTGATTATAAAATGTAAAAATCAACAAGAGATCGATTACTTTTAGGAGAAGCTCTCTGTGGTGCCTGAAGCGGAGGAGTGCGGATGGTTAAAGGATAAGTTCGGAGTATCCTGGCAGATTGTACCTACTAAAATGGATGAAATGCTAAGCTCAGGAACCAAGGATCAAATAAGCAGGTTAACCGAAGCCTTCTTGAATATGAAAAAATTTGATTTGGAAGCTTTACAAATAGCTTATGAAGGAAAAGGGTTAGATTAATTGATATTTGTTCAAACGGATTTTCCAACAGAAAAACATTATCCACCTTGTGAGAGGGATTCAGATTCAGGTTGTAGATAATTAGATATTTTAGTCTTGTATTTTCTCAAAATTTTTATATGACTAAAGGGTGCCTAACAAGGGCACCCTAGTTAAATCAAGAAAAGCTATTTATCTACTAATTTTCTTTCAAACTCCTCAACCATCATCTTGGTCATATTTCCTCCAATAGGTCCTCCAATATGGCCGTTTGATCTTGAGCTTTTATTTCCTTTATATTCATCATTAAGCTTCAGACCAAATTCATTGGCATATTCTGTCTTAATCTTATCCAGCTCTTCTTTGGCTTCTGGAACTAGTGGTCTTCTACTCATAACCTAACACCTCCATATCAGTATTAGTTTTATTTTTTTATATAAAGATATACTTAGTAATATATTCAGTTTAAGCTCATTAAAGGAAGTGAAAAAATTACTTTATTTCAATAAAATTACATAATTGACATAATATATAGTATAATTATATTAAAGTTCAAAGCAAATAGTGTTACATTCTTGTCATGCTATTGGGCTAATATTTTACAGAATAGGGGGATAAAAATTGTTAAAAAAGTTATACAAAAAGGATGCTGTTAAGCATTCACTTATTTGGTTGGGGATATATCTCATAGTTAATACCATCACTGGTAACATCGCTAGTGCAATGGATACTGACTATAATATGATAACCGCTATCCCTAATTTGATAATTTCAGTAATATGCTATTATTATTTGAAAAGAACAGGAATAGCAGAAGATATTGGACTGCTCACTCAGGCTACGGAGAAAAGCTCTACAATGCTATATTATATTCCTTTGCTCTTACTTCCCTTTTTAAATTTATTCTATGGCATTAACACTTCATTCAAAGTAGGGGAAATTATACTTATACTAGCCATGTATATTGGTGTAGGTTTTATGGAGGAAATAATATTTAGAGGACTTATGTTCAGAGCACTTCTGAAGAAATGGAATCGTTTTGTTGTGGTTGTTTTTATATCCTTTACCTTTGCAATTGGGCATATAATGAGTATGGTAGTAATTAATCAATCAGGAATTGATACGGTACTTCAGATAGTTAATTCTCTTGTGGTAGGTTTTATGTTTATGATAGTTGTACTAGCTAGTAATAATCTAACAATATGTATTATTGCTCATATATTATATAATTTCCTTGCCACTATATCCTTGGTGGGCAATACACATATAGAAATAATTATAGTTAATGCTATAATAACAGCGATTTATTTTGTCTATCTATTATTCCGTACCAAAACTACAAAGGAGTATTTTACTAATGTAAATATTTAATGTGTTTTATTAAAAGCTGATATATTCCTTTATGATATTCAGTGGGTTAATTCCTAAAAAAAAGCTTGCTATAGGATTCGTTATCCTGTAGCAAGCTTAGTTTTGTACATAGAACTAAATTATCATTTAAGTATAGATTAGATAATGTAATTATCGCCAAAAAGTTGAGCTGTGAGCCTTGTCCAGTATGTTAAATTCAATGATTTGATGAAGTAATTGATAATCAATACTTTGATCCCACCTGATGCGAAAATATAGTCATTTGTAGCTATGGCTTTTAGTTTTTCAAGGGTACCATCCTGGCTGATTGTCTGCCAAAACTCTGATTTTTCCTTGTCTATCCCAAGAGAGTCAGTATAATCACTCTGAAGCTCAGTGACTACACCTAGTACAGTAAAACTGTTCTTTACTTCTATATTATACTTTGTCATATTAAAAACCACCTCATTAATTTATTTCAAATGACTTGTATCCTTCACTTGATGATTATATAATATCTTTAAATAATGTCAAAAAGTGGTACTGTTTAGAGGAGACTATTAAAAAAGTTCAACGGATTACTCCTTACCAAACCACCGCTGTTCTGAAGACTTTTATTATAGTAAGGGGTGATAATATGATAAATTTAAAAGACAAGCCTACTTTAATTGGACATAAGGTTATTCTTCGGCCGTTTTCTCCTCTAGATGTTGAAGCTATGGAAGAATGCTTAAAGGATCCTATAGTGTTAAAGTTTACAGGAAGTACAGAAGACTTTGATAGAGATGGATTTATAAAGTGGTATAGTTCAAGAAATGAACAAATTGATCGTCTTGACTTAGCAATAGTAGACAAGTTTACTGATAATGTTGTAGGTGAGGTAGTTTTAAATGAATATGACGAAGTAGAGCATAGCATGAACTATAGAATACTTATTGGGCCAAAGGGAAGAGATCGTGGACTAGGTTCAGAGACTACCTCTTTGATTGTAGATTATGTATTTTTAAATACAGATTTGAAGCAATTAACATTAGGGGTATATGCCTTTAACCCAAGAGGAAAAAGGGTATATGAAAAGTCTGGTTTTGTATTTGAAAGCATTGATAAAAACGAATTAGAATATCAAGGGGAAATGATAGATTTAATTAATATGAAATTAAAACGAGAAGATTGGGAAGAAATAAAGAATTAGGATAAAACATAATCTACCACGAGTTATCAACCTCTATGATAGTTGAATTTAGGTTAGATAGTAGAATTAACAAGAAAGGGGATGCCGCACTAAAGCGACATCTCCTATTTTGTTAGTCTTTATAGCCAGATAAGTGATGACTTGCGGAATTGAGGGAATCTATTGCTGATTGGATTTTAGCCTTATTATCTGCTTTTTCTGCAGAATTAAGGGCCTGCTGTAATGATGTAATTGTATGCTGTACTGTTGTCATACTTTGGTCTACATATTGTTTAGCTTTTGGCATATGTATTACCTCCCATATATAAATTTTATTAATAGTATGGTACTGTGAATTCAAGAATATGTATTAATGGCATGGTGAGGTTTAAATAATATACAAAAGTCTTTTATCCTTAAATAAGTCTTCTATCTCTTTTGCAAAAAATTCCTTTATTTCACTTAGACTTTCTTTTGGATATACATATTTACCATAGCCAAATTGACCATATTTGAATTTGCGCTCTTCCTCATTCATTGGAAGCTCAGTATTAGGGAAAATCTCTAATATTCTATTTTTGGCTATGGTAGTATATCTATGAGATATAACCTCAAAGGTTAGAGGATATTTTAAGCTATCTGGAATCCTGCTGCTTAAGGATAATAATAAATCGTGGTACTCTTCCTGCCAATTAGGATAAATAAATACTGGTGCAACTAGAAAGCCCACAGGATAACCGGCCTGTGCTACCTTCATAGCAGCTTCTATTCTTTTATCACTGGAAGCAGTGAAATGTTCATATTTGTTGATGATAGAAGAGGTATTAATGCTAAATCTTACCTCTGTATGACCTTTGTGATCTAAGTTCAATAAGGAATCAACATCATTATATTTAGTTACAAATCTAAATCTAGTTTTTGGATTATCCCCAAAAAACTCAATAGCCTTCGCTAAGGAATGTGTACAATACTCCACAGGGAGAGGATCAGAGGTAGCAGAGCCTTCAAATATTGTTATGTCGGGCAATCTTTCCTTGACATATTTATCCGCTTGATTGAAGATATCATCGGTATTAACATGGACCTTTACAAAGGGCTTATCACCTAGCTGTGTATTTAAGTAGCAGTATTCACATTGACCCATGCATCCTGATATCAAGGGGAGCTGATAATGGGCAGAGGGCTTACAGGATTGAAACTTTAAGCTCTTTCTTATTCCAACCACCAGTGTACTCTTTCCTTCTCTGTATTGAGAAAATAAGTCATTCCCTGGAATATGGTGTTTTAGCCTATTAGAGGTCAAGTTTATTATCTCAACATTATCCTTATCCTTAAAAAGAGAATAAATTCTCTTGCCCATGTCATAATCTAAGGAGCCTTTTTCAAAAATTATTCTTTTAGGTTTAAACATATTTTCTACTAAATAAATCCCTATATTGAAGCGATCTATTATCTCCTTGCTTTACTAATATCATAATTATTTTGTACAATTATTATTTCCTAAAGGTTATCTCTATATCCTAGGATTGCAGAATTATTTACGATAATTTTAAATGAAATAATCAATAAGAAATGCTGACTTCTAATATTGAAATCAGCATAATCAGCCTTAGAACATTTTTTTATCCATAGTACCTTTTTGAGCTAGCTACTTCATAATCCGAGAAAGTACCCCAGTTTTCAATTCTATTGAACCAAGGGATTGAAGACATAAAAAATATAAAAATTGGAGCACGATTCAATATAGAATTCATGCTAAAAAATTTATCATCTCCATATCTAATAGCCTTCAGAGCCATTGGTAGTTCACGGATAAAGATATTATTTCGTATAGCTGAATTAGCAGGACTAGCAGATTGTCCATCAATATATAGATAAACATGATAAAAGTATTGATTATTGGTCTTGACCCATTCCCCAAGGACTTCATCTCTCATTGCATTAATTTTGTCGTAAGCATAGCTTGAACCTATAGTTAAGAAAAGCTCTGCTGTGATATCAGAATGGGTAAGTGTATATCGTCTAGGTATAATAGGTGTAGTAGGAGTCACCCCTTGTCTAAACTCTACTGTCAGTTTTTCAGTGTTTAATTCCCTCACTTATTTGCTCCTGTCTAGTGTTCCATTAAAAATATCATATGACAATTAAAACTAATAGGTGAAATAATGCTGGTATATATTAGTAAAAGGTTTAATATCCTTAATTGACAGAATTTTCTATAAAAGGTATTATATAAATAAAACTAAGGAGGATGGTTTATGTTATTCATGTTAATAGTCAAAGCGTCTAAGAACTCTGAGGCGGGTAATATGCCGAGTAAAGAGCTTATGGAAGCTATGGATAAATTTAATGATGATTTAGATGAAGCTGGAGTGAAGGTTATGGCAAAAGGACTTCAGCCTAGTTCCAATGGTATTAGAATCTCCTATGAAAAACCCGGTGAAGCACCAGTGGTTACCCATGGTCCATTTTCAGAACCAAAAGATGTAATAGCTGGATTTTTCCTCATTGATGTAAAATCAAGGGAAGAGGCAGTAGAATGGGCTATGAAAGCGCCGGATCCTCAAGGAGATGGAGAAGGTCAGATTGAGCTCAGACAATTATATTAAATAGATGTAAGTAAGGGCTGAAAATTATATTTTCAGTCCAATTTTATGGTATTTTTTAAGTAGAAATGTGATTTACAACAAGGGTAAAGTGGCAATACCAAAAAAATGAAATATGTTGATCAATATATATAAAATTGCTACTAGGTTTATAGCATAGTTAGCTATTCTGAGCTGCTTATTTGTTGCCTTTATTATTCTCAGATATAGAACAGCAAGGAGTATAGCAGGCAGTATAATTTTTATTAAAAGGGTAGCTGCTGTATTATTCACTATCTCAGCCATTAAAATATTTGCTTCAAAATAATACCCCGTAGATAGAAGTAAAAGAGTGAATATTAAATCTGTTACATTAAGAAGGTATAGTAGTAATAATTTTGTCTTTATATTTACTAGGGAATAATCCAGAAAAAAACTTTTCATTTATACCACCTCAAATTTTAAAAACTCATTGCCAAGAAGATGTATTATATTTTTACACAGGACGTTTAAAAGAATGTATTTGGTAGGAAATTAGATTTTACAGAATCTTAAATCTATATAATTGAGATAATCTGTATAATAGAGTAAACATCTTACTTTAATATATTCTGATGAAACAGATTAGTCCACAATATAGAGGAGGAAATTATGATTAAAGATAGAGCATTACTAGCAAATGGTGTAGAAATCCCTGTAATAGGACTTGGTACCTGGCAGGTTCCTAATGATATTGCAGCTCGTGTAGTTAAGGATGCACTTGAGGTTGGATACCGTCATATCGATACCGCTGCTCTGTATCAGAACGAGGAAGGTGTTGGTCAAGGTATCATTGACTCTGGATTATATAGAAGCGATATATTTGTCACTTCAAAAATACACTCTTCCTGCAAAAGCTATAAGGCTGCTGTGGAAGCTATTGAAGAATCACTACGTAAGCTTAACACAGATTATATTGACCTGATGCTTATACATGCCCCTCGTCCTTTTAATGAGATGGGAGAGCCTTCTGAAAAGAATTATAATAAAGAAAATCTTGAGGTATGGAGAGCAATGATTGAAGCCTATAGGGATGGGAAGCTTAGAGCTATTGGTGTGTCAAACTTTAGTGCAGAGGATATGGACAACCTTATTCAGAACTCTGATATAAAACCTATGGTCAATCAGATTCTTGTGAATATAACCCATTATCCGAAAAGGCTGATAGATGAATGTAATGAGAGGGGAATACTTGTTGAATCTTATTCTCCAAATGCTACTGGAAAGCTAAAGGGGGAAGAGTTAAAGAAAATGGCCGATAAATACGGCTACACAGTTCCTCAGCTTGGCAACAGATTTGATTATCAGCTTGGTACTGTTGTTCTACCAAAGACTACTCATAAGGAACATATGATTGAAAATTTAAATATTGATGTAGAGATATCTGAGGAAGACATGGAAGTACTTAAAGCTATGGGACAGTATAAAGGCTAGAAGGGTTCTAACAGCGATTAGATTTTTTTTACATCATATTTTTAGGAGATATTTCTTTTGTCAACAAAGGGAAGGAGTATCAAAATAAGTCGCCGAGAGGCGACTTATTTATTATAGCTAATTCTATACATTACCATTCTCTTCCTGGGTCATCAGCCATTTGATTAACTGTACCTCTAGGGTAAAACACTGAATAATGATCCATTAATGGATCGGAATTTTCAGCTGTAGGCTCTGGAAAAACAAGTAATATTTTATAATCATTATTTACTATATATCCAATTATCTCTTCACCACTTACCTTCACATCGTAAGCAGGAGAGCCGAATACATTCTTTACATCTGCAAGAGTAATTTTTTTTATTTGGCTATCAAAAGACCTTATTTCAAATATTTGAGAACCTTTATTCCATCCAAAATCTACATTCTTACTTGGATAAGTTGAATACGTTCCTTTGGCGTTACCAATCCATTCAGATTTCTCAGGCTTTCCCCATTCCTTCTCTACATCATCAATAACATTGGCTTTAACTTTAAAGTCAGAATTGATAACCTTTCCTTCCTTAGCTGAGCTCATAATGTTATCTAGAAGTACCTTTTCGGAATCATCTGATTGAGTAGGTTGATCCTCAGAACTCTTATCAGAAATCTCAGCATCTTTGCCTGGTGGAGAAGGATTCCCATTATTACTAACACATCCAGTAAATAATGTTAAAGTCGTGATAGAAGCAATTAATACCTTAAATAATAAATTACTTTTTGATACTGACATTATGTAATCCTCCGATTTAATATGACTTTTATAAGATAAGAATGTTGCTTTGTCTAATAGTATATACGAAAGTAAAAGTAAAAGGTTACGATTTAACTTTAATCAGTAGTGAAAGAAATATATATTCTTAAATAAAACAGCTTTTCATATAATCTACTAATGATGAGAAGGAGGAATATTTATGCCAGTTTTTTTCTGCTATTTACCCTATAATCCTTATGGGTACATGTACACGCAGCAATACTATCCTGTGAATCAATGTAGCTTTTGTCATCCTTGGGTAAGAATGTACTGTGAAAATATGGCTATGAGTATGAATAGGAAGCTTTATAATAATAGTTCATATTATATGGAGAAAAGCCACAGGGAAACAACTGATAGAGAGTTTACCTTAGAGGACCTTGGAAAATATGATGGGTCAGGAGGAAATCCTGCTTATGTGGCTGTAAATGGAGTAGTATACGACATGAGTAGAGAAGCCACCTGGGGTGGTGGTACTCATTTTGGTCTGTATGCAGGGAAGGAACTTTCCTCTGAGTTTAAGGGCTGTCATGGTATGGCTGCCATACTGATGAAGCTACCAAAGGTAGGAATATTAAAGGGTTAATAGGTGGTATAGATAATGAAATCATGTCCTATGATAGATTCAAAAAATATAACTGCTGAGAGGATTATGGAGCTAGCAAAGGAGAAGGTAAGAGAGTATCCAGGGAATAAGATAAATTTGATTTGGTTAGAGGCTACGGGGTGTTCTGGGAATATTATCTCCTTAATGAATGGAGAAAACCCTGGCCTGGGCTTTTTTTTACAAGAGATGGTGAATCTTAGATATAACAATAGCTTAATGGCGGCTGAAGGAGAGCTTGCCTATGAGCAATTTTTAGAGACACTTTCTACGGAATTTATCCTGGTGGTAGAGGGGGCAGTAGCAACAAAGGATAATGGCTTTTATAACATAATAGCCAGGCATCAAGGAAGACAAATCACTGCATTAGAAGCAGTGAAGGCAGCTGGCGGGAAGGCGAAATATGTTCTGGCAGTGGGGACTTGTGCGTCTTACGGAGGTCCTTCTGCGGCTAGGCCTAATCCTTCTGGAAGTATGAGTGTAGACAAGATTCTTGATAGAGAGGTTATTCGGGTACCTGGATGCCCGGTTCATCCCGATTGGATTACGGGCACTATTGCCAGCCTTATATACTTTGGAAAGCCAGAGCTAGATAGTGAGAACAGGCCAAAGCTATTTTATGGTATATCCATTCATGACCGCTGCAGCAGAAGGTCCTATTTTGATAAAGGTGTATTTGCTCAACGCCTTGGAGATGAAGAGTGCATGTTCAAGCTTGGCTGTCGAGGGCCAGTAACTAAAACTGATTGCCCTACAAGGCAGTGGAACGGATATGTGAACTGGCCGATAAAAGATAATACTCCCTGTATTGGCTGTGCTCAAGAGAGATTTCCCGATGGCATGGAGCCTTTTGTGAGATATTAAAAGGAAGAAGGAGGGGTTATATGGGAAATATAATTACAGTAAATCCAGTGACTAGAATCAGTGGCTTTCTGGAAATAAAGGTTGAGATAGAAAATAAAATTGTTGTAGATGCAAAAAGCAGTGGCTTATTATTTCGAGGCTTTGAAAAAATGCTTAGAAATCGCCCTCCCTTGGATGCGATTTATTTCACAGAGAGAATCTGCGGAATCTGTTCCACAGCTCATTCCATGTGTTCTACCCTTGCTCTAGAAGATACTACAAAGATAGAGGCTACTGAGAATGATAGGATAATTAGAGATTATATTCATGGCTGTGAATTTCTCCAAAATCATTTGAGGCATTTTTATCAATTTACCCTGCCAGACTTTGTGAAAGGCCCTGAGATCAGTCCTTTATATGATGCTCCCCATGAAGATTATAGACTGCCAAAAGAAGAGAATAACTTGCTTGCAGCTCATTATCTAGAATCTTTAAAATATAGCCGCTTAGCCCATGAGATGTTAGCAACCTTGGGAGGGAAGGCACCTCATAATCACGGGATTTTCGTAGGTGGAGTTACTATCAATATAGATGCTTCAGAGTTTAATAGAATTAACTCTATCCTAAAGAAAATCAAAAGCTTTGTAGTTAATAAAATGATACCTGATGTCTATATAATCGCTAAGTATTACAGCGATTATTACCAAATAGGAGGCGGGTATAAAAATCTAATGTCCTATGGTGTATTTGATTATCCTGAAAGGGATATATTTTATGTGGCTCCAGGGGTATATATAGACGGAAAAAATGAAGCTTTCAATGAAAATAATATAACGGAGAATATTTACAGAGCTTGGTATGAGGCTGATAGGTATATACGAAAGCCGACAGATTCAACCGTTGATGAAGAGACAAAAAAGGAAGGTGCCTATAGCTGGGTGAAAGCGCCTAGGTATGAGGGCTACGCCATGGAGGTTGGGCCTTTAGCAAGGATGTGGCTCAGTGGAGAATACAACAGAGGTATATCAACCATGGATCGTACCATTGCAAGAGTACTAGAGGTTAATAAAATTATTGATATCATGGAGGGATTGCTGGAAAAAATTAGACTTCAGCCTTCAGGACAGAGTGCTTATAAAATACCTGAGCAGGCTGTTGGAAGGGGACTAATTGATACTACAAGAGGAGCTTTAGGTCATTGGATTTCCATCAATAATAGCACCATAAAAAACTATGAAATAATCACTCCTTCTGCTTGGAATCTATCGCCAGAGGATTCGAATGGAATGAAAGGTACTGTGGAACGAGCTTTAATTGGTACCAGGATTGAAAATGAGACATATCCCGTGGAAATTGGAAGAATAGTCCGCTCCTTTGACCCATGTATATCCTGTGCAACACATATAGTAGGAAGTAAGTTTGAGCCAGTGAAAATAAAAGTGATATAGGATACAAGGGGATTATGGGGAAGAAAGTTATAGCTATTGGCAATGAAATGATGAGAGATGATGGCATAGGTATTTCTGTGGCTAAAGGGCTGGAGGACTATCTGAAGACAAGGGAAATAGAGCTTATAATTGGTGAGACTGATGTAGAGTATTGCCTTGATAATATTGAAGATGGGGATGATTTAATTATTTTAGATGCTGCCTTTGAGGAGGATGCTCCAGGAACCATAAATTTATATTCTCTGGTAAAATTGCTTTTTAACAGAACTATTATTACTCAGCATCAGCCCAGCTTGTTGGAAGCCATAAGAGTATATAAGATGGGTGTAAAAGGCATACTCATTACCATTGAAGTTGCTGAAATATCTTTTTGCTTAGGAATAAGTGAAAGAATGAAAGGAATGTTACCACAAATTGTGGAAGAGGTAAGAAAATCAATTGATGATTATATAGGGGGATGAGAAATGCATGATACAGTTTTGCTAGGGAAAATCTCTCAGGAGTTAGAGAGATTATGTAGAGAGAATAATATTTCAAAGCTTCTAAAGCTAGTTGTTGAGGTCAGCAGTAATAGTCATGTGAATCATGAAAATCTAAAAGAGTATTTAAATGAATATAATCTGCCATTAGTTGGTGAGTGGACGACTGTAATCGTGAAAAAAGAAGCTATTGAAGAGCAGTCAGCGTTTATTAATAACCTGGAAGGTGAGACGTGGGGGAAGCAATAAACTTATGGAAGAGACTATTAAAAGTTATACCATAAGGATTTTTGGAATAGTTCAAGGAGTTGGATTTAGACCCTATGTATATAATTTAGCAAATAAATATCACATAAGGGGCTCTGTAAAAAACAGCGGAGCCTCCTTAATAGTAGATGCAGAAGGAAAAGAAGAGAATATTAAGGAGTTTTTATTGAGAATAGTTAATAATCCACCTAAGCTTGCTAGGATTGAAAAAGTAGATATTGTCCAGAAAGCTATTGATGGGTATAAGGCTTTCTTTATTGAAAGAAGTAACAATGTAGATAATAGCTTTAGATTTATTTCACCGGATGTCTCCTCATGTTCAGAATGCGTGAAGGAAGTCTTTGATGTAAACAGCCGATGGTTTAGTTATCCTTTTACAAACTGTACCCATTGTGGACCAAGATATTCTATAATTGAGGCTTTCCCTTATGATAGAAGCAATACTACAATGAAGTCCTTTAAAATGTGTGAAGACTGCCAGAAGGATTATAGAGATCCCATGAATAGGAGGTTTCATGCTCAACCCACCTGTTGTCCTAAATGTGGCCCATCCTTATCTCTATTAAATCAGCAAGGAGAAGAATGTAAAAAGGGAAATGAAATTAAAGGAGTTATAAGAGAGATTAAAAAGGGAAGGATAATAGCGGTGAAAGGTCTGGGAGGCTTTCACTTAGTTTGTAATGGGGAGGATGAAGCTGCCATTACACTTCTGAGAAAGAGAAAACATAGACCTCACAAGCCTCTAGCTATTATGGCTAAGGATATAGAAGCTATTAAAGAAATATGTCATATAAGTCAGTTTGAAGAATGTATCCTGGAAGGTAATAAAAGACCAATACTCTTATTGGATAAAAGGGAGTCTTTCCTGCTACCATATGAAATTGCTCCAGATACAAAAAAAGTAGGTGTATTTCTTCCGTATACCCCCTTACACTTTTTGCTATTCCAAGAAGATATTCGTTATCTTGTGATGACCAGTGGGAATATCAGTAATTCACCCATTCAATATAAGAATAATGAGGCAGCTATGGCACTTGGGTCAGTGGCAGATTATTTCTTAGTAAGCAACCGTGATATTTATACTCCTGTAGATGATTCTGTAATTAGGGTTGTGGAAGGACAAGAGACGGTGGTAAGGGCAGGAAGGGGATATTCCCCTTTAATCATAAAAATGGAAACAAAAAGAGAAATCCTAGCCCTAGGTGGGGAGCAAAAGAATACAGTTTCTGTAGCTAAGGATGGATATGGATATATGAGTCAGTATTTAGGTGATATCAATAATGTTGAAGCTTATTGTAATCATTTAATTACTACAGAGCACTTGTTAAAGGTTACCGCTGCTAAGCCAGAGGTGATTGCCTACGATATGCATCCTTCTTATACCTCAAGGTACAGCTTAGAACAATATAAAGGTATTAAGGTTCCAGTGCAGCATCATCATGCTCATATGGTGAGCTGTATGGTTGAACATAAATTAAAAGAGCCAGCAATTGG
>JAEXSY010000415.1 GCA_023440105.1 Bacillota bacterium | reverse complement strand
CATTAATAGATGCCAAGTCGCTTTTGTACATTTCAATAACTTGTCTCAAAACATCATACTCAGCAGAATAGTAGCAGTCAAGGACAAGCTCTTTATCTTTATACCCGGCTTCATCTAAAAGCGTGCGAGCTTTATTGAGATCAAAAGTATACTGGAATGCATTTTCATCCCATCCCCAAAGGCTAGAAGGCAAAATTCCCTTCATCGGTTTAGATGTATTATTAGTAATTTTTGTGACTCCATCATAATTAAATGCATAGGATAAAGCTTGACGTACTTGTACATTATCAGTAGGGGCTTTTTCATGATTAAATTGTAGATATAAGGTTTCATAGCTTGGATAAACTTCACAAGAGATTCCTTCTGTCTTGGACAGCTCTTCAATTTGGTCAGAAGGAACGAAATCAACCATATCAGCTTCACCGTTCTCTAGCATCAAACGTGAAGTAGCATATTCGCTAACAAACTTTACAACTACCATATCCGGCTGATTTTCTTCCCAGCCTCCATAATAGTCTTCATTTCTAACAAAGACCATACGCTCTCCTCTAGTCCATTCTGATAGCTTCCATGGACCAGTACCACAGCTATTATCTGTCATCCAGGCCTGAGCAAGGTCATCATTTTCTTCATGGTCAGTGACTGCTGTTGGACTCATAATAAAGGAACCATAACCTGCAGCTACAATAGAATCAAATGGAACAGGTGCATTTAAAACAAATTCTATTTCATATTCTGAAAGTACATTCATGTGATCAACACATGACCAAATTCCTGCTGGTGAGCCACCAATATCTATTGTACGCTGTACAGAGAACTTAACTGCTTCAGCATTTACAGGAGTTCCATCATGGAAAGTCATATTTTCACGTATTTTGAAAATATAGCTTAATCCATCATCAGATACTGTATAAGATTCAGCAATTACATATTTATAAGGCTCATCCTCGCTTTCAGTATTCACCTGCAGTAGAGGCTGATATACATTAAGATTTAGAGGTGAAGTAGTGAACCATACAGAAGGATCTAGAGTATCTGGCTCTGTAGAAAGGGCGTAAGTGAATACTACAGGTTCTTCACTACTCTTATCTGCATCACTTTTACAACCACTAAATAAACATAAAACTACAATCAGTCCTAACATAAAACTAATCATTTTAGTTGTTTTTTTATGCATAGTTATTCATCTCCCATTATAGTAATAAACTAATTTTATCGCAATATTCGATATATTTCAATTATTTATTTAATTAATTCTAATTATTATTTATTTTTATTAAATAAATAATAATCATTTCTATAAATAGCAGAAGAGGATATCATACTGGTAAAAGTTTATATATCACAAAATCAATAAAGTGCCCCAGCTAGGCTGGAGCACTTTATTGTTTAATTCTTCCTGCACTTCTTATTACTATAATAAATATTTCCACCTACAGTAGCTAAAACTACTGCAATAAAAATTATTGCAAAAGGCAGCATTTCCTTTTCATCCATAATCCCTGTTTCCACCTTATAGCCTAAATAAGCCATAATAATCAGCATAATTGATATAACCAGGCAAACAATACTAGTTCCTCTGCACAACTTTCTTTCATCATATTTTTCTTTTTCTTCCTTAGACAGGGTGTTATAGCCAGCTATAAGCCAGCTGCACTTTCCCTGGAAAAGTAATATTCCCATGACAAGAAAAATTAGAGTAAGTATAATTATAGAAATAATGGCACCCATAAATAGCATCTCCTGAAACAAAATATTGATATCTTTTCTAAATTAATTATACTATTTCTTATATATATTTATTGCATTTTATCCTATTTCATAGAACCTAACTAATACCCACTATTCTCGAACAAAATCAAATTCCTTCACAGTCTTATGAGTTAAGTTTACTCTATAACCTTTACCAGCTTTGTGAAAGAAGCCTTCAGTTAAGTCTATTTTCACATAGCACATATTCATATCATTTTCATCATTATGCTCAAAGTACCATGGCTGAAAAACCTTTATTAATGTTTCTCTAATTTTCCTATTTTCTTCTTTGAGGGGATGGCCCATATTATAAGCATTCCCTTTAAATGAATGGAACTCACTACATAATGCTACATTAGGATTCTCTTCTATTTCCTTAACTTTATCAGTATTTGCGTAGGTTACAACCCAGAAAGCCCCTTCTTCATAATAAATATCCACAACTCTTACGGAAGGCTTATTATCCTTTGCTGTTGCTAAGGAAAATTGATAGTCTTGCCCAAATAGTTCTGATAACACACTCATACTTTTCTCAAACAATTCCACTTTATATCCTCCTGAAAACTGCTATTTGCATTTCTTCTCTAAGATAAAGCTACCTTCTTCTAAATCCTTGGGATTTTCTATTCTAACAACATGAAAGCCACACTTGTTCACATAAAAATTGTGATTTCTGTGAGAAAATATTGGGGTTTCAGTATGCCAGGCAACGGTGTCTGGATACATAGACTCAACTTTTTTCCACACTTCCAGGCCAATGCCTCTTTCCTGCATATCAGTATCAATAAAGATAGTTCCCAAGCCATTATGATGATTTTCATTGTTAATCCATAATATAATTGCACCTATCACTTTATCATTGAGGCTTATTTTAAAGGGGGTTGTACCTTCGTGTAATCCCCACTTCTTAAGAAACTCCCCGTTATCATATCCCGGGGGACCTCCTTCATCTCTACCTAAATGAATCCTGGTATCTTCATCAAAGGCACGTTTCATTATAGGTGCCAGTTCAGGTATATCTCCCTCTGTAAATGGGATGAATTTCAAGTCATTCTTATACTTCATTTTTATCCTCCGAAATAAAAAATTTAACTTATCACTTTGCATATAAAAAAGTAAAGCATCATAGGCTAATAAGCTTATATAATAGTTGTAATAGAACTAAAAATACCTGCTCAGAAGAAGGTTAATATGCAGGCTCCTTTGTTTATTTTAACAAAACTGTAAATATTCTACAACAAAAATGCTATAATTATATATAATAAAGATAAAAAGTGGCTTTATAAGCAATTAAAAGTTATGGAATAAATTAATGTTAATAAAAAGTGAAATAGAGGTGTGATAACATGAATGGACCTGTTGATATCAGCAATGTAATCTTAGAAACAGAGAGGCTAATTCTTAGACCCTGGGAGGAAAAGGATCTGGAAGACTTATTTTCATATGCCTCTGTTGAGGGGGTAGGCGAGAGAGCCGGATGGACTCATCACAAATCCAGGGAAGAAAGCCTGAAAGTATTAAAAGTATTTATAAAGGAGAAAAAAACCTTTGCTCTAGTCCTAAAAAGCAGTAATAAGGTCATAGGCTCTATAGGTCTTGAAGTCTGTCGTTCTTCCTTAGGGGAAGAGTATAATACTCTTGTAGGAAGAGATATCGGCTATGTACTCCACAAGGATTTTTGGGGACAAGGTATCATGACAGAAGGGGTAAAGAGAGTCATTGAATATTCCTTTAAGGATTTAAATTACGATTTCTTATCCTGTGTTCATTATACTTATAATAATCAGTCAAGACGGGTAATCGAAAAGTGCGGCTTTACCTTCTATAGGGATATAAAATCAAGGACAAGATACGGAACTTTTGAAGACAGCAGGCTATATATACTTATAAATAAATAATAAGCTTAGGATGGATAAAAATTATGAAAAAAATTTTACATTATAGAAAGCTAACTAAAATAATACTAGTTTTATTAACCATGTTTATCATATGGTTTATAGCTCATACACTAATCATTACCTTCCACGGCCTTAAGGATAACCTTGCCATTACCGACGCAGCAGTAGTACTTGGAAATAAAGTAGAAAACGATGGTACTCCCTCTGATAGACTGAAGAGCAGGCTAGACAAAGCAATAGAGCTTTATAAGAAGGGATATTTTCATTATATCATCGTTAGTGGAGGCGTAGGAAAAGAGGGTTATGATGAAGCAGAGATAATGAGAAGCTACCTATTGGACAATGGAATTTCTGATGAATATATAATCCTGGATCAGGAAGGATATAATTCATATATGACAGCACAAAATACTAAGGCAATAATGAATAAAATGGGTTTTCATTCCGTAACAATAATATCTCAGTTCTTCCATATCTCCAGAACGGAATTAGCCTTCAAAAAGGTAGGAATTGAGGAAATCTATTCTGCCCATGCCGATTATTTCGAGCTTCGAGATATATATTCACTGGCCAGAGAATTCCCTGCATATTATAAGTATCTTTTGTTATACTAAGAAATTCTTTATCCATAATAAATACCGATTAATTGTTGGGTTTTATATTGCAAAGAAATAGATTTAAAAAGATTTATTCCTTTAGGGAAAATATATAAATTTAAAAGGATGTCTGTGGGGACATCCTTTTTGTTATGGTAACTATGTTGTTTAAAAGAAAGTTAGGACAAGATTACTGCAAGATGAGTTGATAGGCTCTTGGTTTATTTTGGATGTATTGGTTCTTAAACTAGTACGGTATCAAAAATAAAAGCGCTCCAGAATGAATTGATAGGCTCACCCAGAAGAAGGGTTCGCCATACGAGACTTAGCGGTGTACGTTGTCAAAAATAAAAGCGGGCAGTTTATGAATTGATAGGCTCACCCTGAAGTAGGGTGCGCCATACGAGACTTAGCGGTGTACGTTGCCAAAAATAAAAGCGCTCCAGAATGAATTGATAGGCTCGTCCAAAAGAGGGACTCGCCATACGAGACTTATCGGTGCATGTCACGCTGTTTTTCTTCAGGATTGGTGATGAAGTCGAAGGTGGTGTAGAGCTTGATGCCAGCTTCGTTGCATTCGTCGGCCATGAGGAAGGCTCTTTTGGCTCCTTGTCTTCTGCCGTAGTGGAAGGCTTCCTTGAGGAGGTATTTGCCTATGTTTTGACCTTGATGCTTGGGGCTTACGGCTACCTCTCTTATCCAGAGGATAGGACCCTTGTTGCTATTATGATCATATATAGCTATGCATACTACTCCCACAAGCTTTTTGTCCTTTCTAAGACCAAGGATTGCTGCATTTTTCCCGCTACAGGCTTTTAAAGAAGGATCTTGATTATTGAGCCACGCCTTTACCCAGCTTTCAGTGGCACCACTAAAGCCACGGGTTTGTCCACGACATTCCATGGTGAGTTCTGAAATCTCAGCTGAATTTTGTTCTTTTAAAATCTCTAGGGTTAATGGACAATCTAAGGAAGCGACCTTTTTTATGGTTTCTTCTATATTATTATTGAAGTACTCATTCCAAAGCGCATAGGTTTTAAAGCCACTCTTCTCCATTTCCTCTACCCATTCATCAGGAATAAAGGTTATGAGAGCTTTCCCCTCATCCTTATTTATTTCCTTTAAAAGGTTCTCTACTTTATTAGCTGCCCAGTGATATTCCTCCATTGCAGCCTCCCTATCATAACCGTAAAGCAGAATTAAGTCCTTATTATTTGATAGTATCTCATAGCTTTCTACATCCTCATATTCTGTATACTTTAAAGAAGTGTACTTATACTTGGCTATACTTTCTTTTATCACCTTAAAAATATCATTAGACATTTTTATATTCATCTCCTTTAGGCCTAATTAAGGAAGCTTTTTCAGTATTTATTATAATAAATAAAGCTGCCCTAACCATTAGCCGTAGTAGGGACAGATACTCATAGGAATATTATAGCAACTATTTGACAAATAATAAACAACAATTAAAATATTTTTCCAATTTCTTACATAGCAAAGAAAGCGGAGATAAGTCCCCGCCCTCTCAAATGACTTTATTTACTTTACAGTTAGCTCAGTAGTATCAGTAACTACTACCTCTGCTGACTCCTTAGAGACCATGTCTCCTCCAGAGGTTATAAAGAGATTGCCACTTATTATCTCATCCATGGCAGCTTCAACCTCAGCATCCTGGACATCACTTCTTACATTATTAACCCTTAAACTCACTTTTTTACCTTCTGCATTTATGAAGGTCATTACAAGATGTCTAGTTTCCATTGATAATTCCTCCTAATAATTTATTTGCCTTACTTTTCCCTTAACCTATGATCTGATAATCTATTTCTGATAACAGCTCATAGCTTATAGCATCAATAAGCTCTCCCAGCTTGAGACCCACAGCATAGAGAGTTTCCTCAGAGGTATTAGGCTTTATTTTAGAGTACCTATGGTTTCTAAAAACATCCTTCCCCTCCTTATCGATACCCACCTTACACCTTATTACCATTGCACTACCTGTTGATACTTTACTTGCTGCCATATTTATCACTCCTTTCACTGAATAGATATGCACCTCCAGTAGGTTTTTCTTAAAATCATCACACCTTAGGTAGGTTTTCTCAAAACAACGCAAAAAAAAACAGACTATTTAAATAGCCTGTTTTTATTAATTCTTATGCAGCCTGTATTAGCTCTAGTAAAATTCTATGAACTAGTTAATATCTATCTGTCTTCCACTTCTCTTATTTTCCTGAAGCTTTGGAATCCTAATACTTAAAACTCCGTTATTAAACTGTGCATTAATGGCTGAGTCATCTATATTATTCATATAGAAGCATCTTCTGAATTCTCCATAGCTTCTTTCCTGTCTAACATAGCTTTCATTTTTGTCTTCAATGACATTTTCTCTCTTAGCTCCTATGGTGAGGTAGCCATTATCATAGCTTAAGCTAATATTCTCTTTATCAACTCCAGGGAGATCCGCGGTGATAGTATATTCTGTATCCGTCTCCTTTAAATCTACTAAAAAGTTATTACCAAATACTTTAGAGGGTACTAAAAAATCATTACCAAAGAAGCTATTTACCATATCTTCAAATACGTCACCTCTTTTTTGAACTCCATTATTATTTCTTCTCCAAGGAACCATTTCAAACATATGCACAACCTCCTTATTAATATATTATGCTTTTTGTAAGCTTTGTTTTACTGTATATGTCTTACTTCCTTATTACATCTATAATTATAAAGCTAAGGTCAAAGATAGTCAAAGTCTATAAAGTTAAGCTTCAAAGAGTGTGAGAAAGAAATTCTAAGCTTTGGAATAATAATCAATTATTTTTGAAAAAATTCTAATAAAAATGTATATAATTTCGCCTTAATAGCAATTATAAATTTATAAACAAATTAATTTTTATGAGAAATAAGATGAATTTTTCGCATCTGTTTATTACTATTATCAAAGAACTGGAGGTTTCACAAAATGAACAAAAAATTAATTACTCTTACTATAGCTGCAGCCCTAATACTTACCACCGCCTGTCCTGCCCTGGCTTCACAAAAGGACTGTAAGGATAGTCAAACTATGGACATAAAGCACAGCCTAGAAAATGCAAGCCCCAATAACACAGAAGAAAAGCCTTCTGAGGAGCTAAAGCTTACTAAGGAACAGGAGCAGAAGAGAGATGCTTTATTAAAAGAAATATCAGAAGTAAGAGAGCTAATAAG
>JAEXSY010000345.1 GCA_023440105.1 Bacillota bacterium | reverse complement strand
TTCTCGTCTTTCAGGTCTAGGTCCCACCAGAGACATATCTCCCTTTAATATATTGAAAAGCTGTGGCAGCTCATCGATATGAAGGGTTCTTAAAATATTACCTACTGGTGTTATTCTGGTGTCATTCTTTTTTGCAAGGATAGCTCCATCCTTTTCAGAATCCACCCTCATGCTTCTAAACTTATAGATGTAAAACTCCCTTTCTCCTTCTGTAAGCCTCTTCTGCTTATAGATTATCGGACCTCTATCATAGAGCTTTATAGCTGCTGCAGCTAAAAGCATAAAAGGAGAAGCTACAATTATACCTATAGCAGAAAACACAATATCCATAACTCTTTTTACCATGGCCTGCTCTGGCTTTATCCCCTTATTATCGCAGTATACTAGAGGGGTATCAAAAAGGTGTAGATTTTCTGAGCCGAGTAGTATTATGTCTGAAACCTTTGGAGTAAGGTAGCAGCCTATCTTCTGTTCAAAACAGTATTTTACAAGCTTGTTCCTAAATTCATCGGGAAGATCCCAAATAACCACTGCTTCATAATCCTTTGCCTTGGCAAGAATACGTCTCTCGCCGGCATTTATAGAAATCATCTCGCTGATGTTATACTTGTCCCTTCTGGACTTTAGCTTTCTGATAAAATCGCTGGGGTTTCTGTCACCATAAACCACTAAAAGCTTCTTTGGGGGGTAGATGTAGCTGTAGAGACTGTTAGCTGCTGCTGCCCATACCATTGATAGGAATATTCCCAAAGCCGTCATTAAGGCTAAGGGAGTAAACGGTACAAACTGCCTCTGTATCAGTGACAGCTGAAGAAAAGCAATGAGATTAGCCGATATAACTGTTAAGGACATGGAATAAATAATATCCTGAACCTTGGCCATTCCGAGTCTATAGCCTCCAAAGAGCTTTCCGAAGACTACAAAAATAACTATATATAAACCTATTAAAGCAAAATTACCTCTCTTAAAATATGGTGTAGCCATTATGCTATTGTAGTAGCCATACCAGAAATATGCAAAAAGTATACCTTGTGCTGCAGTGAAGATAAGCTTCATCAGTGATACAGCTGTTCTTTTCATAAATAAATTCTTATCCAAGGCATTCCCTCCTCTTCTAAATGTAAAGTATTATGGTCACTAGAATAAAACTCAAAGGGAAGGTTCAAGAGAGAGTTTAACACCTAAAAAACAAATTGTAAATAGAACTTTATGGTAAGTATCATAAAATAAGAGCCTTGCCTTCTATAAAAAGGCAAAGCTCTCTTTTTAACGTGAAAGTATTATTAAATTTTTCTATTATATTCCAACATCTTTTCCGCCGCTAATCTTATTGAAGGCCAGCAGTGAGATAACAGTGAGTATTGTAAGCACCGTTGACATGGCTGCTGCAATACCGTAGTTTCCTCTAACAACCTCCGTATATACTGCTATGGTCAGGGTTTTGGTTCTTCCTGTATAGAGTATTATAGCTGTGGAAAGCTCGGTGATCATGGTAATCCAGCTGAGGATAGCACCGGATATAATACCAGGGGCCATCATTGGAGCTGTAATCCTAAAGAAGGTTTTTAGCTTTGAGGCTCCAAGGGATATGGAGGCTTCCTCTATACTCATGGGGATCTGCTGCAGTATAGCTGCTGAGGATCTTATGGTATAGGGCAGTCTTCTTATAATCAGTGCTATTACCATTATGGTAATCCCTCCGCTGAGGAGCAGCGGTCTTTTGTTGAAGCTTGTTAAAAGTGCTATACCTAATACTGTCCCAGGAATGATGTAGGGTATCATTGAAAAAATATCTATTACATTGTTCACTGCATTTTTTCTTCTTATTACTAGATAAGCAATCAATATAGCTAAGAGCACTATTATTACCAGGGAAATAGCTGGTATCAGCAGGGTATTTTGAATGCTTGTTCCTAGCTTATCCACCATTTCTCTGTAGCTATCCAGAGAATAGCCCTCTACAAATATCTTGCCCTGAACCCTCTTGAAGGAGGTATACATCACATAAACCTGTGGAAGTATAGCAATGGCTATAACCACATAGGAGAATATGTGCACCAGTATATTCACTGCTCCCTTAGCCTTCTTTTCTGCTATTGGGTTTAAGGTGCTCATGGAGAAGGATTTTCTGTTACCTATATATTTTTGAACTAAAAATACTATGGTGGTTATGATAATGGCAATAACAGCTATAGCTGCAGCAAAGCCATCATCCCCTCCTACCTCACTGATAAACTCATTATAAAGCACCACTGGGAAGGTCCTATAGCCCTCACCGATTAGCATTGGAGTACCAAAGTCTGCAAAGGCTCTCATGAAAACTAGCAGTCCAGAAGCTAAAAGGGTTGGCACGATTAGTGGAACAACTATCTTAAAGAAGGTTCCAACTCCTCTACTTCCCATATTTCTGCTGGCTTCTAAGAGAGAATTATCAACATTCTTTAAGGCTCCTCTTACATACAAAAATACTAGAGGGAAAAGCTGCATGGTAAGCACCAGCATTATCCCAGAAAAGCCATAGATATCAGGTATTTGTATTCCCATATTGCCAAAGAATCTGGTTACCACACCGCTTCTTCCTAGAAGGAGTATCCAGGAGTAGGCTCCTATAAAGGGAGCTGACATAGAAGCTACTATGATAAGTATATTTAATAGTCCCTTACCCTTAATCTTAAAGCTAGCAAAGAAATATGCTAGGGGTGTCCCTATAGCCAGAGCCAAAAGAGTGGCTGTAATAGACACCTTGAAGCTGTTAAACAAGGTATCAAAATAATAGCTCTTAGAGAAGAATTTTACAAAGTATTCTAGGGAAAACTCTCCTGTTCCTGGATTTATTACGGCCTGCTTCATTAGATGAATGAGAGGATAGAGAAGGAAAAGACCATAAACCATGAGAACGCCAAGGCTAATAAATCCCCAGATATCTAAACGAAATTTATTATGATTTTTCATGTTCTTTACCTGTCCTTATCATTTCTCAAAAGATTTACTCCACCATTTATGTCAAAGAGGTTAAACTTCTCAGCCTTTATAGCTAGAGAAACTGCTGTATCCGGTGCAAATCTTTCATAAACAGTAGATTCCTGTATGGTTTCTACAGTGGTTCCATCCTCTAAAACAATAGTATAGTAGGTATTTAATCCTAAATACATGGAGTTTTTAACCACTCCCCTGATCCCAGGCTCTTCTGTAGTTCCTATAATAAACTCCTCTGGTCTAACAGAAGCTATTACACTTCCATTTTCAACCTGACGAGGCAAGTCCAGCTTTATTGAATAATAATCCGTGAGCTTAACCTCTCCATCTACAAGGTCAGCCTCCAAGAAGTTTGAATGGCCGATAAAGCTTGCAACGAAGGTATTCTTTGGTCTTTGATATATATCTCTAGGACTTCCTAGATGCTGTATCACACCGTCCTTCATCACAGCTATAGTATCGCTGATAGCCATGGCCTCCTCCTGATCATGGGTTACATAAACAGTGGTAATTCCCACCTCTCTCTGAATGTCTCTGATAACCTGACGCATCTCTACTCTAAGCTTTGCATCGAGATTGGAAAGAGGCTCATCCATAAGTAGCACATCAGGCTTTATAACCAGAGCTCTGGCTAGAGCTACTCTCTGCTGCTGTCCTCCTGAAAGCTTCTCTGGCATCCTGTCACCATAGCTTTCAATCTGCATTGCCTTCATTATCTTGTCTGTTTCTTCCTGTATCTTCTTCTTATCATACTTTCTATTTTTAAGTCCAAAGGCTATATTCTCTCTCACAGTGAGGTGAGGGAAGATAGCATAGTTTTGAAACACCATGCCTATATTCCTTTTGCTTGGCTCCATATCATTGATGCGGGTTTCGTTGAAGTAGAAATCTCCCCCTTCAATAGAGTTAAAGCCTGCTATCATTCTTAAGAGGGTAGTCTTACCGCAGCCTGAGGCGCCTAATAGGGTGAATAGCTCTCCGTCCTTTATTTCTACGTTTAAGTCAGATATTACTGTGTTATCGCCGTATTTTTTTATAGCATTTTTTATGGATATCTTACTCATTTTGCCACTACCTTCTAATTATTTTTTTGATTCTATGCTGGTGAATATATCAGTA
>JAEXSY010000309.1 GCA_023440105.1 Bacillota bacterium | reverse complement strand
TTGCTGCTAAGTACCTTGCAGGAAAGTGAGGGATATTTATGAGTAAGGATGAACCGCCAGAAAGTTATGTACAAATGCAATAATTGCCTGGTAGCAGGATACATAAACTTCCTATGGAATGTTTCATATTGCTGTTATTGGGTAAAAGAGGAGAGAGAGTATTGGCTATTGCTAATACTCTCTCTTTGACT
This sequence comes from Bacillota bacterium, assembly GCA_023440105.1. Taxonomy (GTDB): domain Bacteria; phylum Bacillota; class Clostridia; order Clostridiales; family Clostridiaceae; genus JAEXZL01. The sequence continues at coordinate 4,938 of JAEXSY010000309.1, read as the reverse complement.
GTGAAAAAATAATATGGCAATACTTTTTATGCTTTTTAATTCACTGTATATATGATAAAATGGGAACAGAAGTTCGATGAGGAGGTTTGCCATGGACAGCGTAAAAATACTTCATTTTGCAGATATACATTTTGATAGCCCCTTTAGTGAGCTTTCTGTAAATACCGCAGAAAAAAGAAAAGAGGATTTAAGAGAGACCTTTGGAAAAGCTATTGATTTAGCTAACAAAGAGAAGGTGGATATAATACTTCTTGCCGGTGATTTATTTGATAATACGACAGTAATGAAGAGTACACTGGATTTTATGATAAAAAAGTTTTTAGATATTCCAAAGATAAAGGTATTTATAGCACCAGGAAATCATGATCCATATAATACTAAATCCTTTTATAACCTTATTTCCTGGCCGGATAATGTTCATATATTTAAAGAAAGCTATACACAGGTTCAACTCCATGAGCTGAAGACAATTGTTCATGGTATTGGCTTTTCTGCTTCCCATGAAAGGGAATCTCTGCTTAAAGGAATTAAGGCACAGGATGATGGTGCTATTAATCTTATGGTTCTCCATGGAGAGATATCAAGAGGAGGGAGTAACGACTATAATCCCTTTACTCCACAAGAGATAGGGGACTCAAGGATGGATTATATAGCTCTAGGACATAAGCATGAATTTTCAGGGATACTTAGAGAAGGAAGCACCCATTATGCCTATAGCGGAAATATTGAAGGTAGAGGCTTTGATGAAACTGGGGAAAAGGGTGCAGTACTGGGTACTGTGAGTAAACGAGGGGTGGATTTGAAATTTGTACCTCTCCAGAAGAGAAAATATATAGTTAAGGAGATAGATGTTACTGGCTGTTCTACTTATGAAGAGCTTGTTTTTAGAATAAAAGCTGGGAAAGAAGAAGGGCAGTGTGATAATTTATACAAGATTGTATTAATTGGTGAGCTTCCAGAATATTTCAGATTAAATCTTGAACTACTAGCCTCGAAGATGAAGGATATTTTCTACTATGTAAAGCTTGTAGACAAGACTTCTGTTTCTATAAATCTTGAAAGCCTAGTGGATAAATATACTTTAAAGGGAATATTTGCCGGAAGCATGGTCAAGGCTATGGAGAATATGGAGGAAGATGAGAAAGAGCTCTACCAGGAAGCCTTAAAGTTAGGCTTGCAGGCTCTAGCTGGAGGTGAGCTAAGACTGAAATGATAATTAAAGGATTAAAAATAAAAGCCTTTGGTGGATTAAAGGATAGAGAATTAGAGTTAAAAAGTGGAATGAATGTTGTATATGGAGAGAATGAAAGAGGGAAGAGTACTCTTCAGACCTTCATTAAGGTAATGCTATATGGCTTCTCCTCTTCTAGATCAAAGGATATAAAGAATAACGATAGACTTAAGTATAGTCCCTGGACTGGTGAAAGGCCTTCAGGGGAATTACATATAAGTCATGAAGGTAAAGAAATCATAATCCAAAGAACCTTTGGCAATACAAAAAAAGAGGATAATATAGTTGTTTTAGACAGCTTAACTGGAAAAAAGCTTGAGGAATATAAGAATTACAGTCCCGGTGAGTATTTCCTTGAGCTAAGCGGAGAAGCCTTTGAGAAAACTTTGAGTATTAAACAGCTTAATACCTATATAGCCTCTTCAAAAGAGGATGATTTACTTCAAAGAATAGCCAATCTCAAAAGCAGTGGCGAAGAGAATGTATCTATCCATAAGGCCATAGAAGATCTCCAATTTGAAAAGAAGCTTATTAGGAATAATCGAAAGGCAGGAAAACTCGATGCTGCAGAAAATAAGCTCTCAAAGCTTTATGAAGAATATCATAAAACTATAAGACTAAGCGAAGAGAATATTGATAGTAAGGAAAAGCTTAATAGACTTATAGATAAGAGAGAAGAATTAAAAAAAGAGCTTGCAGACTTAGAACTCTATAAAAAATATATAAAGAAAAGTAAGCTTCACAAGGAATATAAGGAAATTGTAGAATACCTAAAGAAAAGTGAGAGCCTGGAAGAAGAGAAGAATCAGGCAGAGGAATTCCTTCATACTTCTCAAGGGATGGTGGATGAGCTTTTTTTAACAAACTTAGAGGAGGAGCTTGGAAGCTGTGAAAGGTCGAGAGAATCAATACTGGAAAAACAGCAGGAGCTTCAGAATAAAAAGGAGATATATGAAGAAAAGGAACAGATTCTCCAAAATACCTTCAGGGGATATCTACAAGAGGATTACAAGGAAGAAGAAATCCTAAGCCTTATAGCAGATCATAAAGCAGAGGAGTATAAGGCTAAGGAGCAGGAGTCTGCTTTAAAGGAGCTATCAGCTCTAAAAAATGAACTTTCAGCCTATGGGAAGGCCTATGAACCTTTTATAACCACTCCAGAAGCCTTTGAGGAAGGAAGGCTGCTTCTTCAGAATTATGAAGAGAAGCTTCTAGAGCTTAAGTCAGTCTTAGAAGCTAATTCAGAAGAAAAGGTAAGAGGAAGTAAAGAAAATTTAAATAAAAAGATAATTACCTCAGTATCTTTAGCTATTATAGTATTACTACTATTCTTGGGAGCTTTCAATGTAAATGGGAGCTTAAGACTGCCATTACTTATTATTGGAGTGTTAGGTTCTATAGGCTCAGGATATACCCTTTATAGGACTTATTTACTTTGGAAGGAAGTTAAAGGCTTAAAGGATAAAACACTAAATCAGGAAGCCTTAAAGAAGACGATCCATGATATAGAAGAAAAGCTTATAGCTCTTATGGAGAGCTTGAAATTTTCAAGTCTTGAGGATTTCTTCATGGGAATTAAACGATACTCTCTATTAGCCAAAAATGTAGAGGTATTAAAAATAAAAATTCAGGATAGAGAGGATAAGCTCAATAATCCTGAGTACAGAGAGATAAAGAAAAAACTCGAGTACAGAGATAAGACCCTAAAGGATATCCTGATCAATACTGAATCTGAGAGCCTTGAGGATTTTCTTTTAAAGTTAAAGGAGTATAAATCCATTAACTTAGAGGTTAAACTCTTACAGAGGGATATCTTCTCTTTAGAAAAAGATATAGAAAGGCTCTGGGATAATTATAAGAATAGGGAGGAGCAGCTAAGGAGAAGAGTTCAGCCCCTTGGTCTTAGAGATGTACCAATAGACAGGCTTACAATAGAGATTGAAAGGCTTAAGGAAAAGTATAAAAAGCTCAAGGAGGTAGAAGGGGAGCTTAAAGCTATTAATACCACCTACTCAGCCTTGTTAAAGGAAAGAGATATAGAGAGTATCAAAGAAGAAATTTCTCATTTAGATATAGACTCTCACCAGGAGATTTACTCCACTGAAGAGGAAATTGAAGAGAGAATAAGGGTTTTAAATAACAGCTATCTTAATAACGAAAAAGAAATCAAGGATACGGAAAATCTTCTTGATAATCTGTTTAAGGACATAGATCCTTTGTGGAGAATTGAAGAGGAGCTGGAGCTTACAAAGGAGGAAATAGCTTTATTAAATAGAAGGCTGAGGGTCCTTGATATAGCTATATATAATCTTCAAGAAAGCTATAATCAGGTGCAAAAAAGCTATGCCCCAACTATAAATCGAGAGGTAGGAGAGCTCTTAGCTAGGATAACTGGAAATAAATATCATGAGGTTAAGGTATCAGAGGAGTATTCTCTTACCCTAAGAGACAATGAAAGGGATACGCTTTTTAATGGAGATTTTTTAAGCAGTGGTACCTTTGATCAGGCATACTTAGCCCTTCGTCTTGCAATGATTATGCTGATATTTCCTGATAAGGAGCTTCCAATAATACTTGATGATGCCTTTGTACAGTATGATGATGAAAGGCTTAAGAGTACCCTTAGTGTACTTTCGGAAATAGCTAAAAGTAAGCAGATAATAATTTTTACCTGTCAGAGAAGAGAGGTAGACTATTTAAAAGATAGCAATGTTAATTTAATCAACTTATAAACAAAGATTTTCTAGGACTCCAATTGGAGTCCTTTTAATATTATTCATTTTAGGAATAATATTAAATAGTAATTATTATATCAATAATTTTATCTCTGTACCGTTATTTTGTGTTGACATTAATAGTAAAAGCAGATAAAATTTATTTGATGCAAATGATTTGCAACTAACAGGAGGAATTTATGTTTAAAAAAATATTTACTTTAATTACAGCAGTGGTTATTTCAGCTTCTTTAGCAGCATGTAATGGAAATGATGATAAAGACAATAATGCTTTCACAGAAGAAAATACTAAAATAAAGATAGTAGCTTCAATTAATCCTCTGAGAGATTTTGCTGAGGCTATAGGTGGAGATAAGGTGGAAGTAAGTATCTTAGTTCCAGAAGGAGTAGAAGCCCACGATTATGAGCCTAAGGCTAGAGATATTGAGCAGCTTGCTGGGGCTGATATATTTGTATACAATGGTGCTGGTATGGAGAGCTGGTTAGATCAAGTGCTTCAAACAGTAGCAAACAAAAAAGATTTAATTAAGATTGACAGTAGTAATGGCGTTAATCTTATAAATACTGAGGGCGAGGAGCACCACCATGAAGAGGGGGAAGAGGAAGACCATAATCATGGAGAGTTTGATCCTCATATTTGGCTGAGCCTAATAGAAGCTAAACAGCAGAGCCTCAATATTAAAGAAGCTCTTATAGGGATTGACGAGGAAAATAAAGATTATTATGAGGAAAATTATAATACTTTCATAGGAAAGCTGGATGATCTTTACGGAGAGTATAAAGAGAAATTTGATACCGTAAGCAATAGATATTTTATCAACGGTCACGGGGCCTTTGGATATTTATGTAGAGATTTTAATCTTACACAGAAGGCTATAGCTGGCTTAAGAGCAGAGGGAGAACCAACACCTCAGGCCCTTAAGGAGCTTATTGAACTGGCTGAGAAAAATGATATTAAGGTTGTTTTCACAG
>JAEXSY010000238.1 GCA_023440105.1 Bacillota bacterium | reverse complement strand
CCACGGTAGGTTTCCATACTCTTCCTTCATCCTCATAGCAAAGTCATACATTATTTTAGGATATATCTCCCATCCTCTATAGGGATTCATTTTTCTTCCCTGCAGCTCATATTTGTCATAGTAATAGGCTGGATGGAAGGGGGTTCTGGGATTCCAGGCATTTTCCCTGGCCTTAACCCTTGTAGGAGCATAGAGGTTTATCCCCAATACATCTACGGTATTTCCCTTAATTATCCTTAATTCCTCTTCAGTGTATTCAAAGCAGCAATCATTATCCTTTAAAATATCAATCAATTCCTCCGGGATAATTCCTTTAACTGATGGATCTAAAAATATCCTGTTGAAGAAAAGATCGAACTTATCCGCTGCTTCCTTATCATGAGGAGCTGAAGACCTGGGGTAGCAGACATCTGGATTTAAAATAATTCCTATTTCTCCTCCCCCCTGATTATAACCACCCTCTTTAAAGGCTTTGATGGCTCCAGCATTAGCTAATATCTTGTTATAATTCCACTGCATTGCTGTCTTAGTATCCTGTATAAATGGATACCTCAAGCTATCTAGAAATACTCTTGTCTGTATCACTATAGGCTCATTGAAGGTAAACCATTTCTTCACCTTGTGAGCGTATCTTTTGAATACCTCTTCCGCATACCTGATATAGAGATCAACAACCTTCTTTGAACCCCAGCCTCCATACTTTTTAAAAAGCACTGCCGGCAGCTCATAATGCTCTAAGCAGAGCATTGGTTCTATTCCATTATTTATCATCTCATCTATAAGTTTATTATAATAATCAGCAGCTTCCTCATTTACTTCTATAGTTTCATAATTTGTTAAAAATCTCGACCAATCTATTGAGGTTCTGTAGGCCTTTAGACCTGCCTCCTTCATGAGCTTAACATCTTCCTTATATCTATTGTAAAAGTCAGTTGCTATGGTGGGACCATAGCCCTCATGCCACAGCTCTGGAGTTTCCTTATACCAAAGATCCATATAGGAATCCTGACCGTCTTTTTTTCCACTCCAGCCCTCCGTCTGCCAGGCAGAAGCAGCAGCTCCTAAAAAGAATCCCTCCGGCAATTTATATTTTCTCAAATTATTCATCAGTACCTCCTTATTCATTTGCTCCTAATAATTGATTAAACTCATCATCTAATTCTCCATCCTCTACGGCAGAAAGCTCCTCTAGGCTCTTTTGCTTGTCCCAAACTTTAACAAAAGGAACATAAATAACTGCTGATAGTGCTATGGCTATTAATTGTAGGACTACCGCTCTCCAGTCACCATTGGTAGCTAGGAACCCTGATATTGGAGCAGGGACCGTCCATGGTATTGCTAGTCCAGCAGGATAGCTTACTAGATTAAAATACATGGCTCCATAGGATAATAAGGCTATAGATACATTAGATAAAACAAAGGGAATCATCATAATCGGATTCATAACTATTGGAACACCGAAAATAATAGGCTCTGAAATATTAAAGAGTGCTGGTCCTAAGGCAAGCTTTCCTAGGGTCTTCATCTGCTTTGATTTAGCTACAAAAAATATAGCTATAACAAGACCAATGGCAGCTCCACAGCCTCCAATATTAACGAAGTTATCGTAAAATTGCTTGGTTACAATATTAGGTAGAGCTTCACCTGCTTCTAAAGCAATTCTATTTGCATCCATAGCTGGTAGAAGCACTGAATCCATTACTCCGAAAACTACACGAGTACCGTGTATACCTAATGTCCAGAAAATCATATAAAGGAATACTGTAGCAAGCATACCACCAAAGGATAGACCTACTCTTGATAGAGGTGCTCCAACAAACCTAGTAATGAAGTTGAATACCGTTTCATAGCTGGTAGCTTCGAAGAATAATCTTAAAATAAAGAAGAAGGTTATTATTATTAGTCCTGGTACTATTGCAGCAAAGGACTTTGCTACCGCTGGAGGAACAGAATCAGGCATTTTTATAACCCAGTTCTTTTTCGTAACAAAGATAAAGATTTCCGTAGAGACAATAGCTGTGATAATAGCTACGATAAGTCCACCAGCACCTAAATTTGCAGTCTGCCATATCCTTCCTAAGTTTAAAGCCGTTCCATCGGCAAGCTCTGCATTTAAAGTAATAACTGGTATCATTAGAAGGAAAGCTGATAAGGCAGCAGCCCCTGCTGACACACCATCCACATCCTTATCCCTTGCCAGCTGATAGGATATAGAAAATACCGATAATACTGCCACTATATCAAAGGTAACCCTTGTGGGATATAAAAATTTACTGGTAAAGCCTTCACCTAAGACACTGTTGATAAACTCATTAACTGACTGTATTGGTATATTACCTAAGATCATAAATATTGAACCAACAATTATTAGGGGCATGGTAACGGCTAAGCCATCACGTAAAGCTCTTATATGCCTCTGTGCTGCTATCTTTCCTGCCACAGGCATTGCTTTTCTTTCCAAAAAACTCATAAATCCTGCCATTATTTTTTATTCCTCCTTAATATTTTTATGTGGGTTATATATTTTCAATGTGTATTCTTTTATTGAACACACTTCTTTACCTGTACCTTAATTGCCTCGAGGGTCTCATACAAATCAATGAATTCCTTAGCTAAATCCCTCACAGTTAAGGCATTCATAAAATGATCCTGAGCATGAGCCATTAACAGTGTAAGGTCCTGTCCATTACCATTAGCCTCCTCCTGTATCAGCTTTGTTTGAATATCATGGCTCTTTCCCAAGGCCTCAGAGCTCTTTTGAAGGGAGCTCTGAGCTTCCTCCATATTTCCTGCCTTTGCCTTCTTAATTGCATCCATGGCATAGCTTCTAGCATCACCACTGTTCACTATAATTCCAAATACAACCTCTTGATAATCCATCTATATCATCCTTTCTCTATTACTTACTCATCTATCTATTTATTAAGCAAAACCCATGCCAAGATTTGGGTTACTATACTCTTAAACCATAAAAAAAGGAAAATACTATAGAAGTTCATCACTTCTATAGTATTTTCTTTAATAGCTATAATATCTTTTTAAGTTTTATTATCAAAGCTTTTCCTTCCTTTGCTGAAACTCCTTAAAAGTCCTATAACAATTTATAAAGCTACATTTCTTGAACTGCTTGCTCAGAAGCTACCACAGAGCTTCTTCTTAGTACAGTTCCTGAGGTGCTTTCCTTTTCATTCATTATTATATGATATAGCTGCGTCTCCCAATATGCTCAGTACAAATATCAATTGATTATATCAAATGCTTTGCAATACTAACTTCAGTTTAGTATTATAAACGGAAGTTAGTTTTTCAATTTATACTAGTTACTTATCAACGTTACTACCATAAGTAAAAAATTGACATTTATGTATTAGTATGTTAATATATAAAATATTATAAATCAATAAATAAATCATATGTTTATATTTTAAAATGAGAGGAATAGTGTGTATGTGAGAATAACCACGGTTTTATAAAACATCTTATGCTGAGTAATCTTTTTATTAAAATGAAAATTGATTAGAAAGGAAGATATTAATGGGAGTAGAAAAAAAGAGATTTATTATTGTTGTTTTGATGTTGATGCTATTTGGTACTACCGCAACTGTTTTCTCTTATACTTATGAGAATAACAAATCTTTCAATTTCGATTTACCACATAACCACGATAATGGAACTGCTAAAGCAGGAATTAAGACAACTGATCGAGATTATGGAAAAATACAGGTAACATATATAGGCGGAAGCTCAGATGGGATAAATTGTTGGTTTCGTTCACAAAAGAGTGATGGAACTTGGGATCCATTAAACTCCAAATTACAAAGTATTACATCTCTTGGGACATATCATATGTATTATACAAATTCATCTACTGGTTATACTATTCCACATAGTACGGGTACTTCAGTTCAGTTGAGAATGGAGAACAAAACCCAAACAATCTGGACTAAGGATAACGTTAAAGGAAATGTCTGGTTTAATTAAAACTAAATTAATTAATGTAAAAAAAGTGATAGCGATATTATTTTATCGCTATCACAAAATAAGGGGAATAATTATGATAATAATTTTATCAGAGATAAGAAAAATAATACATAGGAAGCAGTTCTGGATAGTTTTCTCTCTTTTATTAATAACAGTTTTCTTGGACTTTTTCATAACCTGTAACTTTTACTACGGAGCACCTTTGTCTCAAGTGCCTTCTGCTTATGGCTCATTTATTATTAAAAATTATAAAGGGGCATCCATGGATTTTTTATTTGGAAGCTTTCTTTTCTTTATAACAGCACCAATCATTGCATCGGATATATTTTACGATGAGAAAGAGTATGGTATTCATAATTATATCTTTACTCGTATGAGCAAAGAAAGATATGTTATATATAAAGCCACAGCTATGATGATAACAGTATTTTTTGTAATTGTATTCACACTATTAATAAGTCAATTCTTAGCCCTTTCTGCTTTTCCAATACAAGGCCATTTAACTGAAAAAATAACTTATAATAATTTAATGGAACCAGATGAAAAACGAGTTCTTAATTATTTTGAGAATTTCTATCCATATCTAAACAACTTCATATTCATTATTTTGAGAGGAATAACTGGTGCAGTAGCAGCACTACTATCCTTTTCAATTACATTTCTAAATCATGCAAAAAAGTATACTATTTTATTAGTACCCATGGTGTTTTTTGTGTTCTATCATACAGCTACTTCACTAATTGGTACTAAGATTAGCAATCTTAACACTAGGTTTATTGTAGAGACTTATATATTAAAGGTTAACCCCTATGGAAGTATATGGGTAATCATTGGATTTCTTTTATTTTTAATTATAATTAGTGCTTTATTTATTTGGAGAGGATTGAGGCATAATGAAGCATTATTATAGAAAATATGGTGTTATAGGAATTTCAATTATTTTGATTATCTTTTGCTTAATAGCCCTTGATGAACCGGGACAGTCTTTAGAACACTATATTTCTCTCTTGTATAACAGAGCATATTTTATATCAATATATCTCCTTGTTTTTCTATTGGGAGTTATCCCTATTTCGTCGAAACTCTTTGTTACTGAGATGGTAACAAGATTCAAGGATAAGTTTCTATTAACGCTTTCCTTTCATAAACAATTATTTATATACTGCATTTACTATTCTGGAACTTATTTGTTGACAAATATCTTAGTAGCCTTATTTTTTTCTCCTAATAAATATTTTATATCTGTAGTATATTTTGGATTTCTCCTTGTGGCTTTTTTAATCCAAACGGTGGGGTGGTACTATATTGGTAGTCTTTTTCTACTAATTTGTACTTGGTGTAAAAATACTGCAATAACCTATTTTTTAACTGTAATAATAGTAGGAATTACAGCATCTGTAGGATATTCTTCTACATATATTCAATTTAAATACTATTTAAGCGTACATGAAATTATGTATATGTTCTTTTATATTGATTATTGGGTAAAGATTCTTATGTATACTATATATTATATACTGCTGTCTGCTGCGTTCTTATGGATTATGTATATGATACTTAAAAGAACAAACTTAATTAAGAGGATTAATGGTAAATGATATGAATAAAAAACTAATTATAGCTATTCTAAGTACGATTGTTATTGGACTTCTTATTCACTATACCATGGAGACAGCAAGTTTTGGAGAATTACTTAGTATAACCTATGGATATATCAGTTTTAAGAATTACTCATCCTTAGCTATTACATTTATCAAATGGATTATTCCACAGCTACTATTAATTTACTTTTGGGGAAATTATTTAGAGGAAAATCTCATAAGTCGATTAAACTATATACTGACTAGAACGAATAAACTGGAGAAATATTTACTGCATAACTACTTAATGCTTATGCTTTACGTTTTATTAATCTGTTCAGTTCTATATCTAATCACATTAGCAGTAACTGTATTAGGTGGGAATGGTGTAAAAATTGATGCTGATAGTATAAAGAATATGATTATGTATTTCCTATATATGTTCCTGGTTTTGGTAGTAATTAATACTATCTCAATTTTTATTAATGCAGCATACGCTGTCTTTGCAGTCATAGGTATTCAAGCAGTTTTTTTAGTGGTAACTAAGTATGTTTTTGATGGATTAATTTCTAAAGAATTATATAGATTTTTCCCCATTTCCAATGCTTTGTTTTATTACAATAATAATTTATATAATGGAGGTTTTCTCTATCAGCTTATATTTTTATTCTTTGGTATAGTAGTGATTATTTTATTAAATATTTTTACATTAAAAAATAAAGAAGTACTGTGATAGGAGATAATATGATTAATAATTCTTCAATTGTATTAGAGGATATAGAAAAGAAAATTAAAGGCACATTAATACTTAAAGACATAAACTTATCCTTTGAGCCTGGGAAAGTTTATGGTATTCATGGTAGAAATGGCTCAGGAAAAACCATGCTACTTAGGATGATTGCTGGTCTTATTAGAGCTAATAAGGGAAAGATATTAATTCAAAATAAAGAGTTGCACAAAGATATAGATTTCCCAGTGAGTATAGGTGTAGTTATAGAGACTCCAGATTTTTGGAAAGATTACACGGGAATACAGGTGCTAAAAATTCTAGCGGATATAAAGAAGATAATAACAATAAAAGAGATGAATAATGCGTTGAATAGAGTTGGTCTTGATCCTAAAGATAAACGTACCATAAGGAAATATTCTCTCGGTATGAAACAACGATTGGGGATTGCTCAAGCTATTATGGAAGCTCCAGATATTCTACTTTTGGATGAGCCAACTAATGCTTTAGATAAGTCAGGAATGAAGATTGTAGAGGATATTATAAAGGAAGAGGCAAATAGAGGAGCTACAGTGATAATTGCGAGCCACAATATAAATGATTTGAACCTTTGCCACGAATTAATAGAGATTGAGAATGGACGCGTGGTGTAGAAAGGAGACTGTCTTGAAAAAAATATTAGTATTTCTACTGATTACTGTGTTTATTATAGGATTAAGTTATTCCATTAGTTATGGAAGAAACATTAAGAAAAGTTATATTAATGATGTGGATTTCGATACTTATCTAGAAAATCGTGAATTGAAAGTTCAGGCTATGCCCTATCCCTTTGATGAGGATTACGATATATATGGAAGCGGAGATTCTGTTCACAGTTTTTTAGAGTTAGAAGACTTATCAAAAATTGTTGTAAGAGTTAAATTGAGTCCAGAATTCATCAGAAATATATATACTGGATGTGTATTGTCAGAAGTAGAAATCCTTGAGATTTATAAGGGAGATTTAGAGATTGGAGAAAAAATCAATATTTTTGAACCAATAAATTGTACTTTCATAAACTCTAAAGTGCAGCCGAAAATTTATAGCTACGAAGGCTATAGTCCTATGGATCTAGAAAAAGAATATTTATTGTTTTTAATGCCAGCTAAGAATTCATATTTTGGTGATAATGATATTATCTATCTGCCGTCAACAATAACTTATAGCAAGTTTAAGTTAGATAATAATCAGCCTAAGCTTTTTACAGAAGAAGAGCTAGAAGTAGAAGGTGTTATCTATTCAGAAATAAAAGATGAAGAAGTATACTTGTACGACAAAAAAATGTACGAATTATTTGTTAAGATTAAAGCAGAGGCACTGAAAATATATAATATAGAGTAGCGAAAAAAATAGCCCTAACAGACTAAAATAAATAATAATAACAGGATTTGAATTAATATACCTATGTTTTTTTAATTTCGTTGATTGAAATAATAAATTCTGTTTATAAATTCAAACTGAAATTAAATTTTTATTTACATATGACAAAATATATCCCTATGAAAGATTATAGGGATATATTAATTATTTCTGTAGGAAAAAGCTAACAATCCTACAAATATCATCTTCACTTATTTCAACACTGTATTTCCTATTTAATAGAGGAACGGCATCCTTAACAGCTTTAAAGTATTCATGGTTATCATTAATATATTTCTCTTTATTCTTGAAGAGCTTTCCCGAATCTCCAGCCTTAAGCCTATCAATGAGACAGGCAACATGGAGAGCTTCACCAATTAGTATATTTGTAGATACCTTTAATTTTAGCTTTTCAAGAATGGTGCTGTTAAACTCCTTGATGTCCTCCAAAACCTCTACACCGCTGATATTATTTAGCTGATTATCTAGGGCAGCTCCCATCTTTATATAAGTGGTTTCCTCATCAATTATTGTTTGAAGCTTCTCTATTCCCTCATCCCTGACTATATCCGGAAGGCCTAGCTGGATTACTTGGGAGCTTATATTAAAGGGACTTATAATACAGATTACCTTATGAGTGCTTCCTATCTGATTAATCTTTAGACTAGCTTGCTCATTTCCCTGAAACATGATTGGTATAATATCTATAAGTCCTTTATCATAATGGAGCCTCTCCTCTAAAAGTCCCTTCATTGCCAGCGCTCCACCCTCTCCAGTGGTACAGATGGTTACAATGGCCAGCTTCTCATTCTTCTTACTATAGCTTTTAGTTCTGATAGATTCCCCTGCTATCTTATTTACCTCAAGAGTCCCCAGATAAACCTCTTCTAAGCTCTGCCCCAATATAGCACGCCTAGTCGCCTCAATTACATGAAGGGTGCTTACTAGAGGTATAGTTCTAGTTTTATTCCCCACCTTTTCCTCTACCTCCTCACCAAAGGTAGTAAGAGAACCCATATCCACAAGAAATAATATATCTGATTTTATTCCAGAGCTTTCTATAAAATGCTTAATTCTATTAATGACCAGCTGTGGCTTTTCATCAATGGGAGCATTTATTCCAATAGCATAATTTGAACCTAAGAGCTTATTGGTGGCTTCTGCCATAGAAGTAGCTGTGGAGGAGCCATGGGCTACAACTATTATTTTCACCTCATCCTTATCAACGGAAGAAATATTGTCCTCATAAATAAAAAACATTGTAAGAAAGGACGCCTCATCGATAGGGAAGGTAATATCCAGACTTCTCTCAAGCCTTTTTAGACAACTTAAGGCTATGTTAAATTCTCTGCTGTGCTCCTGTCTGATTTTATTCGTCTGTGGATTTATTATTGTTTCATTCTGTCTTATTCTCTCAATGGAATTAGCTATATGAACAGCCATGCCATAATATATTTTTTCACTGAGACTTCTTCCAAGACTTATTTCACTATAGGCTAATACATCCTTTATTATATCAACGAGCTTTTCCGGTATGATGTTAGTAAAGTCAGCAATATCCTTTCTCCTATTTAAGGTATTTAAATATTCCTTAAAGGAATTATCTATGGTTTTTTCCATCTCCTTTGCTAGTTCTTCATCGCTGATGCCGCTTCTTTTTAGCTCCAATAGCCTGTCCTCTAACATGTCATAAATAGTTTCTCTGTCCATTCCCTCTTGAAGGAATAAGTCCTCCTCATCCCCATCAAAAAATACATATCTTGAATTTAAATCAATAAGCTTATTCCAGAGCTTTCTATGGTCCGTAACGGTGTATAATCCCTCTCGAATATTGGCTGGAAGGTCGATGGTATTGATCTTTATCTCTTTCTTTTTATTAGATACAAAATTCACATATGCCCTTGCACAGGAAAGCTGTATATCACTTTTTAGCTGTCCAATATTATTAGGACAGTTATAGCCAGCGAAGGCCTTTAAGCTATTAACGGATACTCTTATACCTTTTCCCAGCTTAAAGCTTTCTTCCTTAAAGAACTGGCATATGAGTCCAAATCTCTCCTCTAAGCTTCTATCCTTAAGGCTTGGTATATTTATAACCATGGGAATCCTTCTCATGAAGGTGTTTAGAAGGGTAGATTCAGGATTTTCTGTGGTTGCACAGATTATTAGAACCCTAGAGCTTCTGCTAAACTCAGTTTCTCCAAGACGGCGATACCTTCCAGTATCAATAAAGGTAAAAAATATTTCCTGTCCCTCTGGTGGCAGCCTATGAACCTCATCTAAAAATAATATTCCCTCATCTGCCTTTTCCACCAACCCAGCCTTATCAATATCTGCACCGGTGTAAGCGCCTTTTTTCACACCAAAGATCTGCCCTAAAAGAAGGTTGGGATTATTAGCATAGTCTGCACAGTTAAAGCTAATGAAGGGTGCATTTACATCCATAACCTTCATTTCCTGAGCATATTTATGTATTAATTCAGCAAACATGGATTTACCTACTCCCGTATCTCCTAAAATAAACATATTCATTTTCTTCGGAGGATATAAAATTGAAGCTTTAGCCTGCTCACCAGCGGTATATAGGCTTGGATTTAGCTTTAAAAAGCTATCTAAATTACTGATTTCCTCTTCCTCTTCTTCCCCTTTCAAAGCAAATAGTACAGGCTTCCCTTTTAATTTAATCAGCTTTCCTTCCTCATGTAAGCGATTTAAATCCTTGCTGACATTTGCTCTCTCCAGGTTCATCTCCTCTGCTAGCTCAGCGGCACTTATCCCCGGCTCATAATTTAATTCCTTTATTTTTTCGTATACAGCATCTATTCTTCTCACAGTCATCCCCCCTTTGTACAAACAGTAATCGGACGCTATTTTACATTAATTGTTATATAATTTAAATTATATATTAATGATATATAAATTTCCATAATTTCTATTCATGATAAGGAATATGGTTTTCAGCTTCAGTTAGAGCATAAATAAATAGATTAATAGCCATTGATTCTATTCATATTCCAGATAAAAAGCTACCAGCAAACTATACTGGTAGCTTCAATACTTTATTTATCTCTTCACATACCTCAAAAT
>JAEXSY010000170.1 GCA_023440105.1 Bacillota bacterium | reverse complement strand
GCACTGGACCATGATAATGCATTGCCCACTGCGTCAGTTATAGTAACTATGGAATTGTTAAAGGTTGAGTTAATGTGAGCAGCACCGTGCTCAACATTTTTTCTTTCTCTTCTTCTTCTAGTCTTTTTAACTTTTTGAGCTGCCATGTTTTCCCTCCTAACTATTTCTTCTTGTTAGCTATTGTCTTCTTAGGACCTTTTCTAGTTCTAGCATTAGTCTTAGTTCTCTGTCCTCTTACTGGAAGACCTCTTCTATGTCTCATACCTCTGTAGCATCCTATTTCAACTAATCTCTTTATGTTTAGGGCTATGTCTCTTCTAAGATCACCCTCAACCTTAAGATTTTTGTTTATATAATCTCTGATAGCATTAACTTCTTGCTCATTTAAATCTCTAACTCTTGTGTCAGGATTTATACCAGTTGTTTGAAGAATTTTTTGAGAAGTTGGTAGTCCTATTCCATATATATAAGTAAGGCCTATTTCTACTCTCTTCTCTCTTGGTAGGTCAACGCCTGATATTCTTGCCATTATAAGGTTACACCTCCTAGTGATTGTATCGCTCTTTTACATTTAATTTTCAAGTTTATTTATAAATAATATCTAAACTTTAGGTTAGTGTATAAGCACTGCAGCCGCACCTAAAATCTTTAAGCTTACTGTATTACTTTTTATGCCTATACTATCATATTTGACTTTATTATAAAAGTCAAATAGTTTTTGTTGATTCTATTAATTAGCCCTGTTTTTGCTTGTGCTTAGGGTTCTCACAGATTACCATTACTTTACCTTTTCTTCTGATAACCTTGCACTTTTCGCAAATAGGCTTAACTGATGGTCTTACTTTCATCGCAAACCCTCCTTGTTATCCTATAGCACTTTAAAATTAAGCGCTTATTATTTTGATCTCCATGTTATTCTTCCACGGCTTAAATCGTATGGGGATAATTCAACAGTAACCTTATCTCCTGGAAGAATTCTTATAAAGTTCATTCTAAGCTTACCTGAAAGATGTGCCAAAATCTTATGACCACTTTCCAGTTCCACTTCAAACATTGCATTAGGTAGTGACTCTAGCACTACTCCTTGCATTTCTATAACATCATCTTTTGACATAAGGTAATCAACCCTCCTTAACAATGTCCTTAAGCTTAAGAAACTTTTTTATCTTTATATCCGTATCTTTATCCTTACTTAGGATCGCTTCTTTTATTTCATTATTAACTATTTCAGTTAATATTATATGTTTAAGCTTTTTCTTCTTAGGTTTATCAACCTTCTTATTATATCCATTGGCTAGAAGTACATAATCTTCATCAATAAAATCGACAACAATATAAAGCTCCTTGTCGTCTCTTCCAGCTTTAGATATAACTAATTTACCTATTAAGTCATTGTTTTGCAAACTGTTCACCTCGATGATTACCTTAGTCATAAATTTACATCGCCATATGATTTTTTAGAGGCATAATGTGAATTTATAACTAAGCAGCACTTAGTGCTCATAGTGTAAGAGTTAAAATTTCCGGACCCTTATCAAGAATAGCAACAGTATTTTCATAATGAGCTGAAAGACTGCCATCGGTGGTCACTACGGTCCACCCATTTAATAATGTTCTAACATGATAAGAACCGATGTTTACCATAGGCTCTATGGCTAAGACCATACCAGCTTGGAGCTTTGGTCCTCTATTTGGTTTACCAAAGTTAGGAACACCTGGATCCTCATGCATATTACGTCCAATACCGTGACCTACATAATCTCTTACAACAGAAAAGCCATTTTCTTCAACAAACTTTTGTATTGCGAAAGAAATATCTGTTAATCTATTGCTTATTATAGCTTTTTCATATCCTTTAAAGAAACTTTCTTTTGTGATTCTTATAAGCTTCTCAGCTTCGGCAGAAATCTTACCTACAGGAAAGGTCCTTGCAGCATCTCCATGGAAGCCATTAAGTACAGCTCCACAATCAACACTTATTATGTCTCCTTCCTTCAGTTCTCTTCCACCTGGGATTCCATGTACCACTTCATCATTAACTGATGTACATACTGATGCTGGAAAACCATTATAGCCTTTAAAGGATGGAATAGCTCCTTGCTTAGTTATAAATTCTTCTGCCAATTTATCAATATCTTCAGTGGTAATTCCAGGCTTAATGATCTCTTCTAGACGATTCAAAGTTTCCTCTACAATCTTCCCAGACTGTCTCATCAAGTTTATTTCATCACTATTTTTTAATATTATCATAGTTTTCTCCTAGAATTTTACAGATGCTTTCAAATACTAAGTTAATGGCTTTTGTGCCATCTACTGTAGATAATAAATCTTTCCTCTTATAGAACTCTATAAGAGGTGCTGTCTGACTTTCGTAGACTTCAAGTCTTTCAATAACAGTTTCCTCAGTATCATCCTTACGCTGGATTAAATCACTACCGCATACATCGCATCTTCCCTGAACCTTTGGCTTATTATACTTTATATGATAGCTTGCGCCACATGCTAAGCAAACCCTTCTTCCTGTCATCCTATCTATGATAAATGACCCAGGAACCTCTATTAACAAAGCAGTAGTTAAGCATTCTTTCCTGGAACTTAAAAAGTACTGCAGGGCTTCTGCCTGTTTCACCGTTCTTGGAAAACCGTCCAATAGGTATCCATTATCACAATCTTCCTGTTCCAACCGATCATAAACCATTCTTATAGTTACATCATCAGGAACAAGGTGACCTTTATCTATATATTTTTTAGCCTCAACACCTAAGGGAGTATTTTCAGCTATGTTTCTTCTGAAAATATCTCCAGTAGATATATGAGGAATATTATATCTATTGCAAATTGACTTAGCCTGAGTGCCCTTACCCGCTCCGGGAGGACCAAAAAGTACAATTTTCACCGGCAATCATCTCCAAACAATTCTATTTAAGAAATCCTTGGTAATGTCTCATAACAAGCTGTGATTCTAACTGTTTTATTACATCCATCGCAAATCCAATTGTTATTAGAAGCGCCGTTCCACCAAATGCTAGGTTTTTAAAAGGTGATAAGGTATCTATAAGTATTGGTGATATTGCAATTACTACCGCTGCTATACCCCCTATAAAAGATATCCTATCTATTATCTTTTCAATATATTTAGCAGTTGCCTTTCCTGGTTTAATTCCAGGTATAAAGCCTGCAGACTTATTCATGTTCTCTGCCATTTCTTCTGGCTTAAAGGTTATCTGTGCATAGAACCAATTGAAGAACATTGTAAGTATTGCATAGAGCAAAATATAAAAGAAAGTGTTAGTTCTAAATGGACTGTAAGTACCGTTGGCTATAACCCTATCAAACCAGCTTCCTGGGAAGAACTGAGCTATAGTCTCTGGGAACTGCATTACTGACATAGCGAATATTACTGCTATAACCGCTGAGGAAATTAGTCCTATAGGAATATGGGTTGTTTGTCCTTTGTATATCTTACTTCCTACAGCCTTCCCTGCGTAATGTACTGAAATTTTTCTTTCAGATTGAGACATTACTATAGCGAAGAGTAATAGCACAAGAATAACTACTACTAGCACTATAGTTTCTAATATATTAGCTTCTCCACCTTGTACATACCCTGTAACAGTAGCTCCCAGGGATGGTATTCTAGAAACAATGTTTATGAATATTAACATAGATACACCATTTCCAAGTCCTTTAACACTAATTTGATCACCTAACCACATTAAAAAGGTAGATGCTGCTACTAAAGTTATTAATATAGTTCCTAGAGTAAGCATTGATTCTTCTTCTAATGCACCAGCATTAAGAATAATTATATAAGAAGCATATGCCTGAATGAATCCTATTGCTATGGCAGCATATCTTGTTATATTTTGAATCTTTCTTCTTCCTTCTTCGCCTTCCTTTGAAAGCTGTTCCAGTTGAGGAATCGCAATTGTCAATAACTGCATTATGATGGATGAGTTAATATAAGGAACTACACCCAATGCAAAGATACTGAAATTGCTAAGAGCTCCACCAGATATTAAGTCATAGAAGCTTAGCAAGCTTCCAGACTGATTTGTATACTGAGCAATAACATCAGTATTGATACCAGGAACTGGAATATGATGTCCTAATCTAAATACAGCTACAAAGAAAAGTGTCCAAAGAATTCTGCTTCTAAGTTCTGGAACCTTCCAGGCATTTCGTAGGGTTTGTAGCATATTAAATCACCTCTGCTTTTCCTCCAGCTGCTTCGATTTTTTCAGCTGCTGACTTTGAGAACTTTGTTGCTTTTACAGTTAAGCTCTTTTCTAGATTTCCGTTTCCAAGAATCTTAACTCCATCCTTTAGCTTACTAACTACTCTCTTCTCAAGTAAAAGTTCAGGGGTAACTTCTGTTCCATTTTCAAAAATGTTTAATCTATCTACATTTAATTCAACATATTCTTTAGCAAATATATTTGTAAAGCCTCTCTTTGGAAGTCTTCTGTATAGAGGCATCTGACCGCCTTCAAATCCTGGTCTTACTCCGCCACCGGATCTAGCTTTTTGTCCCTTTTCACCTTTACCGGCGTTTCTTCCAAGGCCTGAACCTGTACCTCTACCAACTCTCTTAGGAGCTTTTTTACTTCCAGCGGCTGGTTTTAACTCGTGAAGTTTCATTCTGCTACACCTCCTCGTTATTATACTTCTTCAACTTTTAGAAGATAATCTATTTTGTTAATCATACCCTTGATTTGAGGAGTATCCTCATGCTCTACTGTCTTACCAATTTTCTTTAGTCCAAGAGCGTTAGCTGTAGCGATATGTGAATCCTTTCTACCAATTAAGCTCTTAACTAATGTAATTTTAAGCTTAGCCAAGGTAATCCCTCCTAACCTAATATCTCTTCAACGGATTTACCTCTTAGCTTAGCAATCTGCTCAGCAGATCTAAGGCTAGCTAATCCATTGATAGTAGCATTAACCATGTTTCTTGGGTTATTAGAACCTAAGGAC
>JAEXSY010000145.1 GCA_023440105.1 Bacillota bacterium | reverse complement strand
GTACTATGCTTGTTTGCGATGTTAAAAGCTACAATAAAAGAGGAATAGGAGTTCCAGATACCGAACAGGTTATTAAAGGTCCGAGAGAAGGCTTTACCGATGCCTTTGTGGATAATGTAACCTTAATTAGAAGAAGGGTGAGGAATGAAAATCTAAAAACTGAGGTAATAAGGGCTGGTGAGAAAAGCCATACCACGATAGTGCTTGTATACTTAAAGGGAATAGCTCCAGAAAAATTATTAAAAAGAATTAGAGACGCAATAAATTCAATAGAATCTCCATTTATCTTAGACACCAATTACATTGAAGAAAAGCTTAAAAGTAAATCTACAACCTTTGATACCTTAGGTTATACAGAGAAGCCCGATATTGCTTCTGCAAGAATTATGGAGGGTCGGGTTTGTGTGTTGGTTGATGGTACACCATTTGTTATGACTGCTCCTCATTTTTTTATGGAAAGCTTCCAAATGGCTGATGACTATTATCTTAATAAGTATTTTAGTAATTTTAATAGAATAATTAGATGGCTGGCTTTTTTTATAGCTGTTTTCTTGCCAGGCTTATATTTGGCTATAACTACTTATCATTTTTCGCTAATTCCTTCACTATTTATATTTAGAATGGCAGTTAATAGAGCCGGTGTACCCTTCCCAGCGGTGGTGGAAATTCTCATGATGATGTTTCTGTTTCAGCTTGTAAAAGAGGCTGGGCTCAGAATGCCTCAGGCTGTGGGAAGTGCAATGAGCATAGTGGCAGGTCTTATATTAGGAGACGCAGCAGTAGGAGCAGGTATTGCCTCGAGAATAACCTTAGTTATTGTATCCATAAGTATGGTTTCTTATTTTTTGATTCCTAAGCTCTATACCGCTACCTCTACCTGGTCCATTGTTATAGTCTTGTTCTCTGCATTTTTAGGACTTCCAGGTTTTTATATAGGCTCAGTGCTCCTGATAGTACATATAGCATCCTTAGATAGCTGTGGCTATAACTTCGTATTTCCTATAGGTACCTTAAGAAAATTTAAGTATAAAGATGTGCTGCTTAGAGGAGATTTGAAGAATATTTCCTACTGTATTTTTGAAAGGGAGGATGAAAATGAAGCCTAGGATAAAGTTATTGATACCTATAGTACTTTCATTATTATTGTCTGGCTGCTACAGCTATCGAGATATAAATAAAGTTATTTTTGTTACCAGCATGCTCATTGATATGAATGAAAATGATAATATAGTGGTCTATGGAGATACCTTAAGGCCTTATAGAGATGCCGGAGAAAGCTCTGAAAGAGGGCAGAGAGGCTTTTATAAAGGAGAAGGCAAGTCCCTTCTAGAGGCCATCGCCAATATGAGCTTATCGGCTAGTTTTTTGCTTGATTTTTCTCAAAATAAAGCCATAATATTTTCAGAAAAGGCTGCGGAAGAGGGCATAGATAAATACATGGATTATCTAAATAGAGCTCAGGAGCTGAACGTTAGGTCATATTTATTTGTTTATTATGGAAACCTTGAAAAGCTTATGACAATGACTGCTTCTAATGAAGATTATTTGGGCAATTTTCTTAATGATATAGTTAATAAAGTTGGTGCCTCCTCAAAAACAATATTTATGAATATTAATGATTATCTTACTCAAAAGAGAATGGGTAGTGGAATAACAGTAATTACGGCTCTAGAGCTTGAGGACGAAGCTGGAGAAGAAAAGCTTCATCTGGTAGGAGGGGGAGTCATTCAGGACGGAAAGCTTATTGAAAGATTAGAAGAAAAGGAAATATTAAATTATAATCTTCTTACAGGAGGAGTTAAGAGGGGGACCATAGAGGTTCCTAATCCTTCCGATAAAAATAATTTGATAACACTTGGTATACATGGAGGCAGTACTTCGACTAAATTAGAGATTAAGGATGGAAAGCCTATATTAGTTAAAAAAATTAAGCTTAAAGGAATCATTGGAGAAGCTCAAGGAGAACTAAAGCTCACTAAAGATAATATGGATAAAATAGCGAAGGAAGCGGAAGAAAGTCTTATTTATAGCACTGAAGCTTTTTATAGGGATTATAATCGTAAGGGATTAGATCTATTGAATTTAACTAGAGAAATAGAAAAACAAAGGATTTCCAAAGATAATATAGATAGTTTAGAGAGTATAAAGCTATTAGTATATCCTGAAATAACACTTCGGGGATCAACAAATATACAAAATACTAATTAGAATTATGATGCTTCATGATAAAAATAGATCATGAAGCATAAAATATTTTATTGTATATTGAAATAGTTTAATAAATGAAATAAACTATAAATGTTACAATAATCATAATTTACTAACAATTAGGAGGAACCTATGGCTGGTACATATTCTTTTGATGTAGTTTCACAAGTAAATATGCAGGAAGTTGATAATGCAATAAATCAAGCGAAAAAGGAAATAGAACAAAGATATGATTTTAAGAATTCAAAATCTCAAATAGAGCTATTAAAGGATTCTGTAAAAATAATATCTGATGATGAATATAAACTAAACACTGTTATAGAAATTTTAAAAGGTAAGTTTGTTAAGAGAGGTATATCGCCAAAAGCATTAAGTCTTGGAAAAATAGAAAAGGCTAACCTTGGAACTGTTAGAGTAGAAGCTGCCCTAATAAACGGAATAGATAAAGAAAAAGCCAAGGAAATTTCAGCAGAAATCAAGGCTTCAAAGCTAAAGGTTCAGACACAGATTATGGATGATCAGCTAAGAGTATCAGGAAAGAATAAGGACGATCTTCAAGCTGTAATAAATTTATTAAAGGAAAAAGATTTTAGTATACCACTGCAATTTACAAATTATAGATAATAATGTTATAATTGTAATATAAGTAATAATGATGAAATTCCTATAATCAATATAATACGTGACTGGAGAATATTTATGGATGATTACAGGGAAACCTACAATTTATTGATGAAGGAATTCTTGAGCTATCAAGCCCTGGCTGAGGATCAGATACAAATCCTCAGCAAAAAAAACATTAAGCTTGAGAAATCTCTGGATGCATTTTTTAATATAATTGAAATAAGTAAATACATTAATTCCTACTTAAGCAGTGAGAATCTTGCTCAAAGGATTAATGATATGATTATTGGCATTTTAGGAGCCACTTATTCATCTATATACCTAAAGGAAGATGGATTTCTTCGAGTAAGAGCTAGTAACTGTAAAGATAAAGACTTAAATATACTCGAGCTTATATTCCATGAAAATATTGAAAATGGGAATCCTTTTGTCATGAATTCTGAAAAGCCACTGTATGGCCTTAATAGCACAAGAGGCAATATTTCCTCTGTAATTGGTGTGCCTATTAAGCTTAGGAGTAACTTTGCTGGCTATATTATCGTGGAGCACACTCATTGTAATTTTTTTAATAATGATCATATTAAGTTTATATCTTCCATCGCTAACCAAATAGGAATTGCCCTGGAAAATAGCTTGCTATACAGAAAAATCAAGGAAAGCTCAAAAAGAGATGCTGCCCTCAATATATATCACAGAAAATATTTTGTTGATTTTTTAAGCCGTAGAATAGCTCAAAAAAGTCAGGCTTTTGGTGTTGTCATGATAGATCTTGATGATTTTAAGTCTATTAATGATAGTTGTGGCCATCCTTTTGGAGATATGGTATTGACAGAAACTGTTCGACTTATTGAAAAGAATATCAGTAAGAAAGACATACTTGCTAGATATGGTGGAGAGGAATTAGTATTATTTATTGATGATCCTCTTTCAAAGGGAGCTTTGTTTGAAAAGGTTAATATAATAAGACATAAAATATCTAATAATGAACTTAATTATAGAGGGAGAACAAAAACAGTCACCGCAAGCTTTGGGATAAGTCTATACCCTGAGGATGGATGTACTGTAGAAGAGCTTCTTTTTGTTGCCGACGGAAATTTATATAAAGCAAAAGAGATGGGAAAAAATAGTGTAGTACTGGTGTGAGCATAATAAAAAATCTTGGAGTTTTAATTTGTATTTTTATGATTTTTTTAGCTTATGTTAGTAATATGAGAATAATATAAGCTATTTAGAGAATAATAAAATATATAGATAGTTGTAAACCGTTGCAAAAATATTCTGACTATTATATAATTACTTTAATCAAGTTTTTCACCTAAAAAAATCAAAGGGGTGGTTCTAATGATTCAAGTATTTTGTAACAAGAGAGGTTCTGGAAAAACCAAAAGATTAATAGAATTGGCAAACTCACAATCTGATACTATTAAGGGACATATTGTGTATCTTGATGATGACAGCAGGGCAATGTACTCATTAAATAGGAATATTAGATTCATAGCAACTAACGAATATAAGCTTAAAGACTTCGAGGGGTTGTATGGATATTTGTGCGGCATTCTCTCCGGTGACTATGATATTGAACAGATTTATATTGATGGGCTGTGCAATATAGTAGACGGAGATCTTCCTAATGCTGCATTTTTATTTGCAAAATTAGAGGATGTAAGTGAGCTCTTTAATGTGGATTTCTTTATAAACATCAATGAAGAATCTTGTAGTGAAATGCCTGAATTTATTAAAAAGTACGTAGCGTAATAATATAGAAAATAACTACAATTAAAAAAAGATATATTGTATTTTGATAAAAAAGGCTGTGAGATAGATTCCTATCCTGCAGTCTTGTTATTTTTGCCAAAACCTTGTTTTCATTTTTTACTTTTTATTATAAAATATATATGTTAACAAAGAAAATTATAAATTCAATACCGTAGCAGTATTTACACAAGGAGGAATTCCCATGACAAGTGTTTACACGGACCTAATGGAAAGAGGATATATCAAACAGCTTACACATGAAGAAGAAATAAAGGAATTATTAGAAAAAGAAAAGGTGACCTTTTATATAGGTTTTGATCCTACAGCAGATAGCCTACATGTTGGCCATTTTATTGCTCTTATGTTCATGGCCCATATGCAGAAAGCAGGACACAGACCTATAGCTCTATTAGGTGGAGGTACTGCCATGATAGGAGACCCTTCCGGTAAGACAGATATGAGAAAGATGCTTACCAAAGAGGAGATTGATAATAATATAGCTGCAATTAAAAAGCAGATGTCCCGTTTTATAGATTTTGAAGAGGGAAAAGCTCTTCTTGTAAATAATGGTGATTGGTTATTAAATCTAAACTACGTGGACTTTTTAAGGGATGTAGGAGTGCATTTCTCTGTAAATAGAATGCTAACAGCTGAATGCTTTAAGCAGAGACTAGAAAATGGACTCTCCTTCCTAGAATTTAACTATATGCTAATGCAGGGCTATGACTTTTATGTGCTGAATCTAAAGTATGGATGTACTATGCAGTTGGGCGGAGATGATCAGTGGTCTAATATGATTGCAGGCATGGAGCTTATAAGAAGAAAGGCACAAAAACCTGCCTTTGCTATGACTTGTACACTACTTACTAATAGTGAAGGAAAGAAGATGGGTAAAACTGAAAAAGGAGCTTTATGGCTGGATAGCAGCAAGACTACTCCTTATGAGTTTTATCAGTACTGGAGAAATGTTGACGACAGCGATGTGGAAAAGTGTTTATCTCTTCTAACCTTCCTACCAATGGATGAGGTCAGACGCTTAGCAGCTCTAGAGGGCTCACAGATCAATGAAGCAAAAAAAGTATTAGCCTTTGAGGTTACAAAGCTTGTTCATGGTGAAGAAGAGGCTCAAAAAGCTAAAGAAGCTTCTGAAGCTTTATTTGGCTCAGGAAATAATATGGAGAATGTGCCTACTTCAACTATCGGAAATGATAAAATAGGAGCTCAGCTTCTTGATATACTAGTAGAAACTAAGATTATTCCTTCTAAGGCTGAAGGTAAAAGATTGATTCAGCAGGGTGGATTATCCTTAAATGATGAGAAGATAGTAGACTTTTCACGAAGCTTAAATGCTGAAGATATTATTGATGGAAGCTTTATGATTAAGCGAGGAAAGAAAAAATTCAACAGAATAATTGTAGAATAGTATTATAATATGGCTGCTACTTTGAGTGATGTAACCTCTGGTGGCAGTCATTTTACTTTTTATTTTTATACAGTATGAGCAGTTTAAAACGATAATTATAAAAAAGATACAAATGAGAGGTATAAGCTATGCCTATTTTAAACAATATAAATAGTCCTATAACTCCAATAAATAGAAAGACTATAAGCAAGGTTTCCCTTAATGTAGGAGAGTCCTTTAAAGGGGAATTAATCAATTTGGAGGGGGAAGAGGCTCTGATCCTCCTTCCTGGGGGTTATAAGCTTAGAGCAAGGATAGTGGGTAACCTAAAGGAAGCCTATCTTTCTAGATTTTTGTTTCAGTTAGAGGATTTTAAGGATGGAAAGGTCTTTTTAAAAATTATTCGTGAAGAAACTACAGAAGAGTTTAAAGGAGATCTTAAGAATAAGTTTTTTAAAGAAGGAATAGCACCAGAGGACGAGGATATGGCCAGTCTCCTTCTAAGACATAATATACCATTGAGCAAAAGTAATCTTTCCTTTGTTAAGAGTATTTTTTTTCTATGGGGTGAGGGCTTAAAAAGTGTTGAGTATATAGATAAGCTTTTGGATAAGTATATAAAACTCAAGGGTGGAAGCTTTGAACCATTAAAGGAAGGGGAAGTAAGGTTAAAGCTTAAGGAAGCTTTTATGGAAATATCTACTCTAACTGAGGATGATATTATTATTTTTTTAGAAAATGATATTGCTCTTTCTAAAGAAAATATCAATGGATATAAAAAGCTCATGGATAGTACTGGGATACTTTTTGATGCTTTCAAGACCTTAGAAGGTAAAACTGGATTATCTATGATAGAGAAGGAGCTACTGCCTAAAGATATAGATACTACTATAGATTATTTAATTGAGGATGCTAAAATTGAGAGCTCAAATACTACTTTGGAGAGAGGAATGAAAGAATCAGAAGTAAAACCGATAAATGAATCCTTAGAGGAAGCTGATAATAGCTCTGTCATCGCACAGTCATCTAAGGAAAAATCCTTGGCTCCAAAGCTCAGAGGCTATAGCAATGAAGTCAAAAATAATATTAAAGCTATATTTGATAAGATCCTTGTAGAGGGAGGCTCTGAAATAGAAGCAGAAACTGCTGCAGCTGAAGTAAATGCTGATGATAATAAAAACAACACTGCATTAGAGAAGGAACAAATAAAAGGAGCTATGATAAAAGATTTGAAGGTATTATCAGAAGAGGTCCTAGAGGAGCTTGTGATTAAAGGAAAAGAGCTCAAGGAAATGGTTGAGAAGGTTATAGAAGAAGTTAACAGGGGGAAGCTTTCAGAGGCCTTAGAAAAGGAATTAAATATAATGACAAAGGATTTGAAGATTCTAAATCAGCTTTCTAAGGATTACTATTATTTAGATATTCCATTAACTGTTTTTAATAAAGATTTTCCCTTGAAAATGATAATAAAAGATAATAGGGAAGGGGGAAAAACTTTAGATTCTAAAGATATTAAGCTAGTTATTTCAGTTGATGCTCCAAGACTGGGAATTATTGATGGCTATATAGAAATAAAAGAGAGGAAACTAAAGGTTAATATAGCTGTTCCCAAAGAGAGCTTACAGATTTTTAAAAGAAATGAAGAGAGCCTTCTTAGTTCTCTTAATAATTTAGGCTATAATACTGATATACAATTTAATCCTAAGGAAGAGGGACATGAAGTATCTCTTTTAACAAGATTTTTTCAGCAGGGCAACTCTGTTTTAGTTGATGTTTTAGCTTAAGGGGGTTAAAATATGAAGCATAGAAGAAAGGCTGCAGCCTTAAAATATGAAAATAACCTCAAGGCTCCTGTAGTTACAGCAGCGGGGGCTGGATTTGTAGCAGACAAAATAATAGAAGAAGCGAAGCTTAATAATGTGCCTGTGGTGTATAATAAGGAGCTGTCTGAGCTTTTAACCAATGTAGAAGTGGGAGATTACATTCCAGCAGAGCTCTATGAAGCAGTAGCTTATGTTATAGCATATATTGCTGCGGTGGATAAACTAATAGATGAAAGGTGAGGTTTAATATGGCCCTATTCGCAATATCTGACCTGCATTTAGCCCTTAACGCTAATAAACCAATGGATGTTTTTGGAGACCATTGGTATAAGCATCATGAGAAGATTCGCACTAATTGGCTTAAAAAAATTACTCCCGAGGATACAGTGCTTATTGGGGGAGATATTTCCTGGTCTATAAACATAGATGAAGGTATGGAAGACTTGGCCTGGATAAATGAGCTACCAGGACGGAAGCTTATAATCAAAGGTAATCATGATTATTGGTGGAGTGGTATTACAAAGCTTAACAAGCTCTATGAAAATATGCATTTTATCCAGAATAACTATTTTACTTATAATGACTATGCAGTATGTGGTACAAGAGGATGGATATGTCCCAGCGGTAATGGATTATCCCAGAAGGATGAAAAGATATATGCTAGAGAGCAGATAAGGCTCAGATTATCTCTAGATGCTGCAGTAAAAGCGGGATACAATAAGTTTATTTGTATGATACATTATCCTCCTACCAATGACCGCTTCGAGGACTCAGCCTTTACTGATATTTTTGAAGAATATTCTGTTGAAAAGGTAATCTATGGTCATCTCCACGGTCCTTCACTAAATAGAGTTTTACAGGGAGAGAGAAACAATGTGGAGTATATTATGACCTCCTGTGACTTTATAAATTTCGATCCTGTAAGAATAATGTAATAAAGCCTTCAAGCTTAAAA
>JAEXSY010000133.1 GCA_023440105.1 Bacillota bacterium | reverse complement strand
ATTATACATTGAGTAGAACCACTAAGAAACCATTTTCTAGAAAACTACAATTTATAATATAACTTTATTATGATATACTTGTACTATTATTTCAAAATTTAATCTAAATTATATGAGGAAACAATAATGATAGAATATAATTCTAAAAGTAATGGCATATCAGCTTTTACATTAAAAAGCTTAGCTATATTAACTATGGTCTTAGATCATGGAGCTGCGGTACTTCTATCCCCTTATAACGAGTACTATCTAATTTTAAGATTAGTTGGACGCATAGCTTTTCCAATATTTTGTTTCTTGATAGCCGAAGGCACCTATCATTCAAAAAACCTTACAAAATATGCCTTTCGTCTTGGAATCTTTGCCTTAGTATCAGAGATTCCCTTTAACTTAGCTTTCTATAGAAACTATAGTTTTCCTTATCATCAAAATGTTTTTTTTACCTTATTAATAGGATTAGGAGTTATAGCTATACATAGACGTATTGTAGTTCATAATAAAAAACTTCTATCCATCATTCCATTATTTATAGGAATGTATTTAGCTTATCTTATTAAAACCGATTATGGTGCTCAAGGAGTACTATTAATTTATATATTTTATATAGCTAGAAATATGACAAATTTTAAGATACCTATCTATATAATGGGTATTCTTATGCTCTCTTTAAATAGATATACCCTCATAAATTCTCTTCAAGTATTTGCTGTCATTTCTATTGTACCAATATCTATGTATGGCGGTACTAAAGGCAAAAGTCTAAATAAATATGTGTTTTATAGCTTTTATCCTATACATTTAATACTTCTATATTTTTTATCAAAGTATATTTAATATAGCTATTAAAAGATTAAATACTATTAACCCCCGACAATCTTTGTCGGGGGATTATCATAAGTAGAAGCTATCTGATTTTAATTAATATATATAATTAGTTATTCACTTGTTCCTCTAGAAATATAATTTTCATGGAGTATATTTAATTCCCATGTTATATCATCGGTGCAGTTATCCATATCTCCTAAATCTGCTATTACATTGGTAAAAGATAATGTTGCTTCTGTGCATCCACCGCTACATCTTCTATTAGGAACATCAAAAATACTGTCCACTAGTGCTGCTCTATCCCCATTGGCTAATAGCTCAGCAACTATGGCATATCGAGAATTTGGACATAAACCTTCAATTGTTAAATCAAAATCTACTAAAGTATATCTGTCTGGATCATGATTAAAGGGACCTATAGTACTTCTACACCCTGTGCTCATTACTTTCTCCTCCTATGCGTATATATAAATAATCATCTTTACTCATATAATATTCATAGTGGAAAATAATGCTACAAATTATAACTATGGTTCTATATCTATAATTATCTTTAAGATTAAAATGATATATTATATGTTTTTTTTGCGAAAGGAAATGAAAAAGAAAATCAGGTAGCTTAGAGATATGATGATATATATAAACCAAGCAAAGCTGTAGCCTCTAATATCAGCGATAATTCCAGATAATAAAGATCCTAATGCAGAACCTAGAGTGAAGACCATATTGATCACACCAATCTTCTCAGAGTAATTTTCACCTTTAAATAAGGCACTTGCTCCAAAAGAAGGTAGTATCGATGGCATACACATAAATAACCCGAAAGAGATTGCATATACTACTGGAAATAATGGTATTCCTATTAATAATAAGGACCCATAGCTTATCAGAGAAAGTGTAGTAAATATAGTAACGGACTTTATTAAAGATAGTTTATCAAAAACAAATCCTCCTAGTGCATTTCCCATCAGTGAAAAAACAGCTTGAAGGGAGCCGATATTGGCACTTTTCTTGATGGTATATCCCACACTGATTAAATACGGCTGAACATGGACTTTTGTCCCTGCCACTGTAATTCCCATCAAAAATAATCCAGCAGAAAATGCCATAAAGGATAAATTTATAAGAGAACCAGCCTTATTCTTTTCCCCTTCCTTTTTAGTTAAGTCTTTTTGAGTTTTTTCCTTTGGCAGTTTAACAAATATGAGAATTAATGGCAATGGTATAACAACTATTGCTGCTCCCAATAGTATATAGGCCAGTCTATATCCAGCATCTTCAATAAGGAAGCTTGCTATCTGCAACCATATAAAACTACCGGTGCCTATGCCTGCAAAGGCTATCCCCAGTGCCATTCCTCTCTGTTCTTTAAACCAGTAATTTATCAATGTAGAAACGGGTATGGTAGTCAACGCAGTAATACCTACTGCTACTACCACTGCTAAAATATAAAATCCCGGAAGAGAACTGATTAAACCATAGCTCGCAAAGCCCAGTCCTCCTATTAATGCTCCTAAACACATAACCAGCCTTACATTTGTTTTTTCTATTAATCTTCCTATAAAGGGAGATGCTATTCCTGTTGTTAGTCCCCCGATAGTAAAAACAAGAGAGAAGGAAGATAATGAAAAGCCTCTCTCTTTAGTAACTATATCAATAAAAATCGAATGTACTGAGTTAACTATACTAAAAGCCACAGACATGATCAAAAAACAGGTGACTAAAATACTCCACTTTTGCAACTTTTTCCTCATTAGCTTTACCCCTTTCATAGCTTAATGCTACCTATTTGCTTCCATATCAAGATAGCCTATATCTATGATTTACCCTACGAGGAACAATTATTCTCACTGGTATAGATTAATATATCAGATTATCATATACCCTGTTTTAAAGCTATTTTTCAATACAATGCATATATTTCTCTGCCTCCTCCCAGGTTACTAAGAAACCTGCTCCCTTAGAGCAAAATACTGAGGCAGAGGTATTTTCCTTATCCGCACCTTTATCATAAGCTATTTTTTCTATTACTTCTTCTCTATTATGACAGATATCATAACCGTCAAACAAAAGGGTTATAGATCCTCTTCCCTTAGTTATAGCTAAAAGCTCCGAGGAGTACTCCATAAAGGTTGAAACGGGCCCTCTTCCTTGTATATGTAGTATCTCATTAGAGCCATCCTCTATTTCAAAGGTTCCTGCTAATCTTTGTATATCGGAAAGGATTCTTCCCATATAATCTATAGGTGCATATATATGAAAGCTATAATATGGCTCCAGTAATATCTTATCTGCTTTTTCCAGTCCCTGCCTTATGGCCCTATAGGTAGCTTCTCTAAAATCTCCCCCTTCTGTATGCTTAAGATGAGCTCTTCCATTAACAAGGACTATCTTCATATCAGTAATAGGAAATCCAGTTAATATTCCCTTATGAGCCTTTTCGAACACATGCTTTTCTATGAGATTTTGATAGTTTAAAGGAAGCTTATCCACATGGCACTCACTATCAAAAGAAATGCCTGTTCCTCTTTCTTGAGGCTCTAAACGCAGGTTAACCTCTGCATAATGGCGGAGAGGCTCATAATGCCCGTACCCAATCACAGCCTTTCCTATGGTTTCTCTGTAGAGCACCTCCGGCTCTTGAAATTCTACATCCAGGTTAAATCTTTCTTTTATAATTTCTTTAAGTATCTCTAGCTGGATTTTACCCATAACATGAATTGTTATGGAATCCACTTCTTTTTCATACTTCACCGATAGAGTAGGCTCCTCAGCTTCTAATATTTTTAGAGAGTCAAAAACATAATTTCTATCAATCTCTGAGGAGAAGGAAACCTTTGACTCTAAAGCAGTGTCAAAATAATATGAACCTATGCTTTTTTCTTCTCCCAGAAAATCTCCAGAGGCAGCGGTTTTTAAACCAGTAACAGCAAAGATATCCCCTGCGGAGGCTTCAGAAATGCTTTCATATTTCTCTCCCGTATATAGCCTTATTTCATTAATCTTTTCCGCCTCACCCTGTTCTCCAAAATAAAATTCATCCTTTGGTTTAATTGTACCTTTTAAGGCTTTAATAAAAGTTATTCTGTTGCCTTTGTTATCATAACGTATCTTATATACTCTACCTGTAAATGGATCCTCCGTATGCTCATGATAGATAGTTTCTGTAAGTATATGAAATACCTTCAAAAACTCTAGAATTCCAATATTCTTTAATGCTGAGCCTGCCAAAACAGGAAAGCAGTTCCTACTCTTTATTGCTTCTATCAGGTGAGGTTTAATAGAATCTTTCTTTAATTTATCCTCTAGATATAAGCCCATAAGCTCCTCGTTCCTATCAGCTAAAAATTCACAAATATTATCCTGTTCCATAAAATCATCATTGAGTGGATTAGTAGATATAAACAATATGTCTTGAGAAAGCTTCCTTTTTATATCCTTAATCGTTTTTTCTAAGGAGAAGTCCTCCATATCAATTTTATTTATGAATATAAATAAAGGAATGTTATATCTAGCTAATAGCTTAAAAAGGGAGGTGGTATGTGCCTGTACTCCTTCTTTTCCACTGACTATAAGCACTGCATAATCTAATGAACTCACAGTCCTTTCAGCTTCAGCAGAAAAATCTATATGTCCTGGTGTATCAATCAAATAGTAAATAGTATCCTCATAAATAAAGTAAGCTTGATCTGCAAATATTGTAATCCCTCTCTGTCTTTCTAGAGCATGAGCATCTAGTACAGTATTTTTATGATCTACTCTTCCTAGATTTCTTATGGCTCCTGTATGGTATAATAGCTGTTCGGAAAAGGAGGTTTTACCTGAATCTACGTGGGCAAATATTCCTATGGTCTTCTTTTTCACTAAAATCACTCCAATAAATTATAGAGAGCTTCTCATATTAAAATTGAAGCTTTCATAAATACTTATTTTTAATAATTTTAATATACCTTTTTTCTATTAATTTAGCTAGTGATATATATTCTTTCCAGTAAAGGTTAAGGTATTAACCTATTAATATAATGGAAAATAGAGTATAATATTAAAATAATAATTTTTTATATATCGGAGGCAATTATGGCATTATTCAGAAATGATTATAGTGAAGCGGCACATCCTAATATAATTAATTCTCTTATGGCGGCAAGCAATGAGCAAAATATTGGTTATGGAGAGGATATCCACTGCAGTAGGGCAGCTGATCTCATAAAAAAAGAAATAGGATTAGAGGAGCTTGACGTTCACTTTTTAGTTGGAGGTACTCAAACAAATCTCGTAGGGGTATCTACATTTTTAAAACCCTATCAAGGGGTTATCGCTGTTGAATCAGGACATATAAATACTCATGAAACAGGAGCTATAGAAGCTACTGGACATAAAATTTTGACTAGACCAGGTAAAGATGGGAAGCTCACTCCAGAAGATATCACTTCAATTATGGAGGAATACGTAGACGAACATTTAGTACAGCCAGCTATGGTGTACATTTCCAATTCTACAGAGATGGGTACAATCTATAATAAAGAAGAGCTAAAGTCAATACATAACTGCTGTTCCCAATATGGATTATATTTATTTATAGATGGAGCCAGGTTAGGCTCAGCACTTACTTCCAAAAATAATGACGTAACCCTAAAGGATATAGCAACATTATCAGATATATTCTACATAGGCGGTACAAAAAATGGCGCACTCTTAGGAGAAGCACTGGTAATCTGTAACCCAGACCTAAAAAAAGACTTTAGATATGCTATGAAGCAGAGAGGTGCTCTTATGGCTAAGGGTTACGTTTTAGGTATACAATTTGAAGAGCTGTTTAAGGATGGTCTTTATTTTCAGTTAGCAGCTCATGCTAATGCTATGGCTGATAAGCTTAAAGAAACCTTTAAAGCCCTAGGCTGTCCTATGCTTACAGACTCACCAACAAATCAGCTCTTTCCTATTGTTGATAAAGAAATAGCTGAAATACTCATGGAAAGATATGGCTGTGAATGCTGGCAGATGGGTGAGGAAGAGAAATGTTGTATACGCTTTGTTACCTCCTGGGCTACCATTGAAGATGAGGTAGATGAATGTTGCGCATATCTTAAAGAGCTTCTTAACCATTAGTCCTCTCTATACTTATTGTTTGTATCTTTAAAATAAAAAGCTCTGATACCTTAGTATCAGAGCTTTTATTTTATTACCCGGCAACGTCCTACTCTCCCACAGGGCCTCCCCTGCAGTACCATCGGCCCTATGAAGCTTAACCGTCGTGTTCGGAATGGGAACGGGTGTTACCTTCATGGCATAGTTACCAGATGTTTTGAAAGAATTTTGTTCTTTCAAAACTGCATACAGAATGATGTTAGTAAAGTCGTCATATATTTTGGTCAAGCCCTCGACCTATTAGTATCGGTCAGCTGAACACGTTGCCGTGCTTACACCTCCGACCTATCAACCTCGTGTTCTTCGAGGGGTCTTACTAGCTTACGCTATGGGAAATCTAATCTTG
>JAEXSY010000112.1 GCA_023440105.1 Bacillota bacterium | reverse complement strand
CTCTCTAAGATAAACCTCTGCCTGAGGGGTAAAGTTAACACTATATTTGTGCAGACCTGACTCATCTCGTTCCATTGTTTTAGTAGCAAAGCTCTTGGTGTAAGAGTATCCAATATTCTTCATTCTTTGCTTTCCTAATAATGTACTGAAGCATTTAAAAGGGTGCTGCCAGTTGGAATGATATTTACTCATCTTATTATAATAGGAGTATTGTAAATCCTTCGGCACACGGCTGTTTATCGTATCGATTTTATTCTGTGACCATGGTATATTATCAAGCCATATTCTTTTCTTAGAATCCTTGTCCATATATTCATCGTCCTGTATTATACCATTAATCTCAAAAACAACAAGCTTTGGATCCTGCCTTTTAAGAGCCTCTGTAACCATTGATTTATACAGGGATACAGAAACCCCTGAAAAGGTTACTGCATAACTGGTAAACCCATAGTCATTCCATGCAAGAGGTGAGGAAAATCCAGTGTATAATTCACTAGGTCCTACCAAAACCACATCTAAGCTGTTCTCAGGTTCAAGATAAAAGCCATTGATATGCATGGTATCACTTTCTGAGGTAACAGCCAAAAACTCAGATAGAAAACCATATAAAACTATAACTATAAGAAAAAAACATATAATCTTAAACACTTTCGATTTCTTCATATATCCCCCATTAAAACTGCATATATACAAATTCGCTTGCACTAGTTCCAGGACCGTACACTCCCATAAGAATTACTAGGAATATACCCGCTATGTAAACAGGCCAACGAATCATTAAAGGTTTTTCATCAAGTATGTCCCTAATTCTTCTTCCGGTTTTTTCTTGTATTAGGGAAGAAATGAATATTATAACAATGCCAATAAGCAATGCCAAATAATCAAATTTATATAAGCCTAAGAGCTTCAAAGCTTCAATATTGAAAAGGTCTGAGATATGGAAGTCCAGCAGGGAAAGACGCATCATATTCATGGCGGAGGTAAAATTCTCAGCAACATCAAAATAATAGCCAATGAGGACAAGTATGAAGGTTCTTACCATGGAGAACAGTCCAAATAGCTGTGTACTCCGGTTAATCTTCAGCTTTTCCACAAGCCTATTGAGAGCAGGTTCACATAGAGCTGAAGCCATGATGACTCCACCATTCCATACGCCAAAGGCAACATATTTCCAGTTAGCTCCATGCCATATCCCTATTACTATAAAGGTTATTAATGAAGCTAAGCTTGTGGGCAGAACCTTTCCCAGGTGATTACCAAATCTCTTTTTTAAATTCTTTCCTAGCTTCATGAAAGCCTTTGATAGGGAAAGAGGATAGAATAAATAGTTTCTAAGCCATTCTCCAAGGGTAATATGCCATCGATGCCAATACTCTGTAAGGCTTTTTGAGAAGTATGGCCTCCTGAAATTCTCAGCCATAGTGATGCCAAACATTTCTCCTACCCCTCGGCAGATATCTATTCCACCAGAGAAATCAGCATAAAGCTGCAAAGCATACATAAATATAGTTAGAAGAATATAAGTTCCTGAAAAGCTTCTGTAATCTCCTGAAACAATGTTTATCATTTTTACC
This sequence comes from Bacillota bacterium, assembly GCA_023440105.1. Lineage (GTDB taxonomy): Bacteria > Bacillota > Clostridia > Clostridiales > Clostridiaceae > JAEXZL01. Next base: position 2,424 of record JAEXSY010000112.1, on the reverse strand, counting down.
GCTCTATCTGCTATGACTATTTTTTTAAATAGTCCCCATAAAATAAGCTGTGATCCCCACTTTAAATTCTCATACTTTAATTTGTGAGATTCATAGAGCTGATGGGCTAAATCACTGTAATATGCAATGGGACCCTGTATTATCTGTGGAAAGAAGGAAACAAACAATGAGAATTTTGCAAGGCTTCTTTCCGCAGGAAATTTACCCCTATAAACATCAATTATGTATCCCATAGATTGAAAAGTGTAAAAAGATATACCAAGGGGAAGCACCAGGTTTAAGCCTCGAAATGTAAAATTAAGGTCGAATAATTCTAGCAGAGAAAAAACTGAGCCTGAAAAAAAGTTAAAGTACTTTAGGAAGGCAAGGATCCCAAAATTCAGTAAAAGTATAGAAACGAGTACTGCCCTTTTTCTTTTTTGTGTCACTTCCTTAAAGGCCTTCTTTTCTTCCCTGGACCATACTTTTTTATTTACCTTAATTTCCTCAGAGGATCTTTGGGCAATTTTATCGATAGCTATTCCACCAAAAAAAGTAGTGGCCGTTGTTACAATAAGATAGATAACATATTTATTGCAGGTTATCAGATAAAAACAATAGCTTGCAACAAGGAGTATAATCCACTGATACTTTTTAGGTACAATATAATAAATAAAAAGTGTAGCAATAACAAATATAAAAAAACTAAATGATGTTAGTGTCAAGACTTAACCTCCAAACTGTTTCCGGGTAATTAAGTAATGATGAGTCGTAAAAATCCCGCACCATGGATAATCCTGAATTTTCAGAGTATAGATAAACCCTGGGAATTTCCCTGGATAGAAAAGTAGAAATACCCTCCGTTACAGAGTACGCTCCAGAGCGGTGGAAGGCAAGAATATCTCCAAGCCTTAGATGGGGCAGTTCTACCTTGCGCACAAGGACATCAGCCGTAGTGCATAAGCTTCCACATAGGGACCAATGGGATTTTTCTCTGTCCTCTGAACTGAGAATGGTAATAGGTGGAACCTGCATTGCCATAGTTTGTCCATAGTACTTCAGCTGGTTCATTCCACCGTCGCATATTGCATAGTTAATACCACAATTTACTTTTGTATCCACAACCTTTGTGAGATATGTACCGCAGGTTGCTGCAAAAAATCTCCCCATTTCAATAGTAAGATTATATTTTTCTGCAAAATTCTTTAAGGAAGGTGCTGCTTCCATGAGTAGATTAATATCTTTTTCATCATAGGGTTCATTAAAATATTCAACAGCCAGCCCTGGTCCATATTCTATATGTATGGGATGGTACTGATAATCTTGAATCAGTCTTTTAATAAAATTATCAAGGTCTTCAAGCTCTTTAACAATTAGATTTGCCTTCTTCTTCTGAGTTCCTGTAAAGAAGTGTAAGCCAATTATATTTACATTGGCATAGCTGCTTCTTTCTTTAATAATTCTTAAAAGCTCCTGCTCATCCATACCAAATTGGCTTCCATTTGTTAAACGAAGGATTACATCTACCCTTTTTTCATAATTACCTGCATTTAAGTTAATAAGCTCCAGCTGATGGGGACTTTCAGCTGTGAATATTCCCACATTATCACAGAGGGCACGGCAAATATCCATCTCTCCCTTATTAACCCCAGAATAAATAATCTTTGAAAGATCAACAGATGATTTTTCGCAGATAGTAAGCTCCCCGGGACTGCATACCTCCACATATTTAAATTCATCTGGTATATTATTAATCAAAAATGGATTTGCCTTAATGGAGTAGCAAAGAGAAATTTTCTCCCCTAGTATACTTTTCACTGAGGCTACCCTAGCCTTGAATTCATCGGTATTAAATATATAGGCAGGGGTTAAAAAATCTTCAGTCAATTTATTTAGCATAGAATCATTCATTTTTGTTATTCCTCATTTACAAGCTTTTCAATAAGCTCTAACATTCCACTGACAGAATTAAAATTTTCTGGGAGTAAATCTTCAACATGAATGTTAATATCAAATTCATCGTTAAGCTCCCCTACAAGTGATACTATATCAAAGGAATCTAAAATCCCATCAGATATAAGCTTTTCCTCTCCTTCAAAGTCCACATCTGGTCTTAACTCGAATAATATTTCCATTAGTCTATCTCTCATTTTTATTTCCTCCAATTTTTAAATAAATATTTAAAATTAATTTATTCTTTAAATAACTATATACTAATCCCTTATGTCTATAAGTCAACTTACTTGTTATTTATGTACTCCCTTAAGGATTGCATGTCTATCTTACCGTTAGAGAGACGGGGCATAGCCTCAAGCTTTATGAGCTTTCTTGGAACCATAAAGCCTGGAAGGACTTCTCTTAAACCTACAGCAAGATTTCGTTTATCTGAAGCTCCCGTATAGAAGAGAAAAATATTATCTGTTTCTTTGTTATAGACTGTGCAGC
>JAEXSY010000072.1 GCA_023440105.1 Bacillota bacterium | reverse complement strand
ACCTAATGTTTCCACTGCAGGAAGCTTTCTTACTAAAGCATTTCTTTTAAGCATCCTGGATACACCTAAGGCTAAGGAAACTGTAACTATAGCTGGTAAGCCGTCTGGTATAGCAGCTACAGCTAAGCTCACACCTAATAAAAACATCTCTCCAACAGGTTGTCCTCTTAGTATTCCTAGGACTGTAACGGCAGCACATATTACTAGACAGATAACTACCATTAGCTTACCAAGATGATTAAGCTTTATCTTTATAGGGGATTTTTCCTCTTCAATAGATTGAAGCATATCAGCTATCTTTCCCATCTCAGTCTTCATACCTATCTGAGCTATTTTCGCTTTACCTCTACCCTTTAGGATAGTTGTTCCCATGTACACATAATTATTTTTACCAGCGGCTGATTTGCTAACACCCATAGATTCTCCTGTAAGTAGAGATTCATCCACTAATACACCGCTGCATTCAATAAGCACACCATCGGCAGGGATCCTATCTCCTGCTTCCAAGAGTATAATATCTCCAATTGTTATCTCTTCTGCATTTACTACTTTTACCTTACCGTCCCTCATAACTTTACAGGTAGGAGCCGCCATACTCTTTAGTGCCTCTAAGGATTTTTCTGTCCTATATTCCTGAATAAAGCCTAAAATAGCGTTAATAATAACAATTATTAAAATAGTAATTGCATCGGACATCTCCCTCATAAGTCCAGATACTAATGTTGCAGCTAATAGCACCCATATAATAAAATCATTGAATTGTGCTAATAAAATAAAAATAGGAGATATTTTTTTCTTTTCAATAATAATATTACTTCCATAGACTTTTAACCTCTTCGTAGCTTCCTCACTGCTTAATCCTCTATAGAGTTCCTTCTCCTGTATCAACTGGTACACTCCCTTCTAATCATATAAATATCTATATTAATATATAAGTAATATTATGCAAGGCACTTTATTGGTATACCGAGATATAGTCATAATTAATACACCTTTTATAATTTCTAGAATATATAGGTGACAATTTATAATTTAGGAAGTAAAATAATAGTTGCAGATATGTAAATATTAAAAATAATTACAAAGGAGGAAGTTAGTTTGAAGGATCTTATATACGTCACAGGTCATAGAAACCCAGATTCTGATTCAATATGCGCAGCAATTGCTTATGCTGAGTTTAAAAACAAAACAGGTTCTATAAAGGCGCAAGCTGTTAGACTGGGCGAGCCTAATCGCGAAACCCAGTTTATATTAGATTATTTTGGTGTTCCAAAGCCTCCTTTATTAGAAACAGTTAAGCTTCAGGTGGGAGATTTAAATATTGATAAAATCCATCCTATAGCTCCTGACATTTCTTTAAAAATGGCTTGGAATATTATGAAGAGCAATAATCTCAAGTCACTTCCTGTAGTTGATGATAATGATTATCTAATTGGAATTTTATCAGTATCTAGCTTAACTACAAACTTCATGGATATTTGGGATAATACAATTTTATCCAAAAGCAATACTTCAATTGATAACATACTAGACACCTTATCGGGGGTTCTAATAACTGAAAGGAAAAGTTCCATAGACTTTAATGGTAAAATACTAGTAGCTGATATGGAGCCTTCTAAGCTTAGTGATGTGGTAGAAATGGGCGATATAGTAATAGTTGGGGATAGAGATGAGGCTCAAAGCCTCCTTATTGATAAAAAAATTTCCTTAATGATACTAGCTTTTTCTCATGAAATCAGCCCTGAGATCAAAGAAAAAGCAGAGGCTAATGGTGTAACAATAATTTCCACACCTCATGACACTTTTACAGCTTCAAGACTTATTGTTCAAAGTATCCCAGTAAAGCATGTAATGGCAAAAGATGATCTTATAGCTTTTTCTGTGGAAGAGCTTGTAGATGACATAAAAGATATTATGATTCAGACCAGGTACAGAAGCTATCCTGTTCTCGATGAAAGCAATAAGGTTATAGGCATGATATCTAGATATCATCTTATTTCCAATCATAAAAAGAAGGTTATTCAGGTAGATCATAACGAAAGAAGCCAATCGGTTCATGGTCTTGAGGATGCAGAAATAATAGAAATTATAGATCATCATAGAGTAGCAGATATTCAGACCCTTACACCAATATATTTTAGGAATGAGCCCGTAGGAAGCACCTCTACTATTGTGGCATCATGCTTTTTTGAGAATGGAATAAGGCCATCAAAACATGCAGCAGGCTTAATGGCGGCAGCTATAATTTCAGATACACTGCTATTAAAATCACCAACTACTACACCAAAGGATGCTATGATCTTAAAAAGACTATGTGACATAGCTCATATTGATAGTGAGGAATTTGCTCAAGATATGTTCAAGGCTGGTACTTCTCTCAAGGGTAAAACCATTGAAGAAATCTTCCATCAAGATTTTAAAACCTTCACTATTGAAGATGTAAAAATAGGTGTAGCACAGGTATATACTATGGACAGAGAAGGTTTTATGCCTATTAAGGATGATATGCTAACATATATGGATAAAAAAAGTAAGGATGCTGGTTTAAAGGTCGTACTATTAATGCTAACAGATATCCTTAATAAAGGCTCACAGATATATGCCGTAGGTCCTAAAAAAGAAGTTATTGAAAAAGCCTTCGGAGTAACTATCAAGGACAGCTCTTCTTACCTTCCAGGAGTAGTCTCAAGAAAGAAGCAGATAATCCCTCCTCTTACAGCAGAGATAACATTACACAAAAAGAATTAAATATATAAATAAGACAGAGCTCATTAATAAAGTTCTACATCTCATTATGAACATTAATAATAATGTTTAATAATGATAAGGAGTTATTTAATGATAAGCCCTGTCTTTTTTTTATTTTCTTAAACAAATTATTATGAATACAATATAACTCACAAAAGAAGCTGTATATAATATACCAGTATAGTGAATTATATTCTTAAAGGAAAGCCTATTTTTCTCTTTACCATAAGCCTTAATAAATCCATCTTTACCTTCTTGAAAATAATAATAAAAACTTACACTTTCAATAGAAGCAGCAATTACCTCTAAATTTAAAAATGGTCTCTTAAAAGAGTTTTCTATATAATCCCCTTTAAAATCTATATCTTTACAACCTATTACAAGAGCAATTCCATAAAGGATTACCTGGGATATAAAAGCAGGAATAATACTTAAAATATTCAGCAAATAGGTTAACATTCTATAATTTCCCTGTTCAGAAATATGAAAAACTAGAGTGTATATAAAACCCATATAGTTACCAAATATCAAGATATAAAAAAGAGGTGCCACGAAGCCACAAACTAGCGCTTTGCAATTAAGTGCTATTGTTTTATGAAACTTAAGCTCTGAAGCATTAATATTGCTTTTTTCACTATTGCTTATATCCACTACCATAAAAGCAATAATAAAACTAGTCCACTCATTTTTATATGTTAAAAAGAACCATACTCCAGTTATCATCATTATCAAGTATAACAAATAAACCAATATTTTTCCTTTATGAAATTTATGTCCTAAATATTCAATTTTATTAAAGACTGTGCTTCTTTTTAATGACCATAATAATATACTTAGAAGGCAGCCTAAGGTATAACCTATTCCCATATTCTCACTCCTTACCAATGATACTTATATATATTCAAGGAGCTACATTATAATACGTTTTTTTATCTACTAACTATCTTCTTAAATTATTTATCATAGCCCACATTTCATCGGCAGTTTCTACAATCTTCGCTCCAAATTGATAAGCCCTTTGTGTTATTATCATATCAGTTAATTCTTCACCCATATCAACGTTTGAATTTTCAATATACCCTTGGAGGATATCCCCAGCTCCACCCATGACCATTTGGGACCCTTCATGCATTTGATATAAGCTTTCACCTACAGAATAAAGTGCATTATCTCCCACAGGACTATAAAGAGGTATCGCAGCCACTATGTGGTATTCTTCTCCTCTTTTAATAGCTACTTCACCATTTTTATTCACAGTTAAATTGTCAGAGGTAAATTGCACATTGTCATAACCATAGCCTTCCTTAAAGGATAGAAATAATAAATTTCCTCTTCCATCGGTGAGTCTACCATATCCATCTAAATTAAAGCTTCCATTTCTAGTATAAGTAATGCTTCCATCAGGCCTTTCCATCCTAAAAAATCCTGATCCATCTATTGCTACATCTGTCTTTAAAGAGGTTTCCGTTAGACTGCCCTGTGTAAAAGCTCTCAGGGCTTCAGTTGTTTTTACACCAGTACCTGTAAAAGCCTTTTCTGAATTAGTAGGATAACCGAGCTTATTATAGGTTTCGCTCATAAGATCAGTAAATTTTACATCAAGCTTTTTATAACCAGTGGTATTTACATTAGCCAAATTATTAGAGATAACATCAAGCTTTTCTTGATTAGCATTCATTGCAGTTTTTCCATTCCAAAAAATTCTCAAAGCTAATCCTCCCTTTTTATGATAATTATATTCGTCCTACCTCATTAGCAGCCTTGCTTAAGGTTTCATCAATTATCTGCACTACCTTTTGATTACTCTCAAAATTTCTCATTACAGTCATCATCTCTAGCATCTCATTAACTATATTCACATTAGATTTCTCTAATGCATTTTGCTTAACGTCACAATTTGCCCTAAAGCTACCGTCTCCACTATAGAGATTATCTCCTATCTTTTCTAAGTTATCATAGCTATCAAAATCAACAGTATAGAAGCTATAGGATAAATTATTGTCAATATAGATATTATTATCGCTTAGGGATATATTACCATAACCAACATATATAGGTGATATTTCATTGCTAGAAGTATTAACTCCTAGGACCCTATCACCAGTAGAACTAACCAAAAAACCTTGATTATCAACATTAAAGCTTCCATCTCTTGAAAAGAAACGATTTCCATTTCTCTCCACTGTAAAGAACCCTCTACCGACTATGGCAAAATCCCTTTCCTTACCTGTATCTTCGATTGCACCTTGTGTAAAGGAAGTTATGGTTTCATCAATTCTGCTACCAAGAGATAATCCACCTAACTCCTGTCTTTTCCCACCACCGGATGATCCATCATAATTTTGAATCAGCACCTCTTTAAAGCTCTCTAGGGCAAGCTTATCACTTTTAAAGCCAACAGTATTTACATTAGCAATGTTATTTGTAACTACTTCCTGTTTAGACTGTTGGGTTATAAGCCCTGAAACAGCTGTGTATAATCCTCTTATCATTATCTCAATCCCCCTTTTCAATAGCCTTTATTTCATCAGGATACTTCATCCCCATTTCTCTAGCTCTTTCTTCGATTGTATCAGCTGCAATATTACTATCCATCTTAAATGGAAGGGATAAGGCTATGCTGAGTAATAAACCTAAGCCAATTCCAAATAATAATTTTGGATCCATAAGCTTTCGTATTA
>JAEXSY010000068.1 GCA_023440105.1 Bacillota bacterium | reverse complement strand
TTTTAAGGCTATAATAAGATAAACTATCAATACTGCTACAAGGAGGAATAAAAGTATATACAAAAGTTCAGATAAAGTAATTGTTATGTTGTCCATCTTTTCACCTATAGTAAAATCAGACTATTTTAGGTCTGATTTTACATCCTTAACTGTTTTGTATAAGTCATCTTTAGTTTCCTTCACATCATCAGCAACTACTTTACCATCATATTCTAAAGTATCAGCAGCATTCTTTACTTTATATGAGTAATCTTCAATTTCATTGTCTTTTTCTGACATTGTGCTCTTAACATCGGATTTTACTTCATCAGCCTTTTCTTTAATAACCTCGCTGAGGTCTTCTTTAACTTTTTGCCCTTGAGCTTTCATTGTATCAATTTTTTCTTTTCCTTCTTCTACAGTAGTTTTAACCTGCTCTTTTATTTCTTCTGCTTTGTATTTGAGATTATAAAGAGTGTCATCATAACCCTTCTTTAAATCCTTTCGAAGTTCCTCGCCTTTTTTAGGAGTAGTTAATGCTACTGCAGCAGAACCGATGGCTGCCCCTAAACCAACCAGAGCTAACTTTTTGATGTTTCTTTTTCTCTCCATCCGTCTTTTTTCTTTTTTCATTTTATTTAATAAATCGTTATATATCATAGTATTCCTCCTCACAAATATTAGTATTTATTTCCTTCTTGTGTTAATTATAGGTAGGGAGAAATGATTATACAATCAGTTATAGCCATATTTAATAATAGATTTACACCCTGTTAAAGTCTTTGTTTACTTGTTCATGAAACGTTTGTTTTTTCTCTTCTGTAATAAAAATGACCTTTCTAAAGGTCACTTAAATAATTTTATACATTGGTATCCGGTGTGCTGAGAGTGATATAGCTTTCCTGGCTTTCAGTTGCTTTTGACGAAGCTGTGTTCTCCGGGAAGGTCTCTATGGTGATATCTACTTCTCCTTCATCATTCATATAGCTCTCGTCATTGTCATGATAATAACTGCTTCTGTTTAATAGATTAGTTATTGCTATTGTAGCAGCAGAACCTAAAAGGAATCCAATAATCATTGCTCTTGTAAGCTGCCTTCTCTCATTTATTCTATAAAAATAGTTCATCAATAATATCATTCCCTTCATAGTGCATTCTCCTCTTTAGCTAACTATAGTCTCATTGTTAGTATCTCTGTATGGCAAATAAATATACTGACTTTATTATGGAAGAGGGCTTAATAATTGGGGCGGCTTAAGCTAATTTTTTTGTGATATAATATTCCTAGAATAAAAAAGGTTAAGGAATAATTATGAAATAAACTAGTGAATAAATAACTAGATAATGCAAGGAGTGTTACTATGGTTAGCAGAAATAGGATTAAAGATATAAAAGAGCTTGCTGCTACAAAGTTTTTAAGCTTATATGAGATGAAATATATTAATAAGGTTGGAAATTTGAAGAGCTGGACTGTAGCCTCAAGAAAAAGTCTCACTAAGCTTAGAGAACATCATTTTAATGGAGAAGATGAAGGCTTAGATGCTGTAGTAATTTGTGCTGTTCATGAAAAGGAGAAAAAGCTGGTCATGATAAAACAGTTCAGGGTGCCAGTTAATGATTATATGTATGAGCTGCCTGCAGGTCTTATAGATGAGGGAGAAGATTTATATACAGCTTTGAAAAGAGAGCTGAAGGAGGAAACAGGCCTTACACTGGGGAAGATTGATGGAAGCAGAAAAATAACTCCGGTTTATGCTTCTGGTGGGATGACGGATGAATCCTTAGCTATTGTATTCTGCAGCTGCAGTGGAGAGGCTACCAATGAATTTTTAGAGGAGGATGAAGATTTAGAGGTGGTAATGCTTTCGCAGGATGAGGCTTCTAAGCTTCTAGAAGAAGGAGTGAAAATGGATGCAAAAGCTTACCTGGCTTTGGAGATGTTTTCGTCTATAGGAGTAAAGATTTTAAAAAGTTTATAAAAATATGTTTTACAATTATCAAATTTAGGTATATAATAGTATTGTAACCATAGAAGTTATAGCACCTAAAGGTGCTTATTATTGCACGGGTTTTTAATATGAAATTGGGTTTCTAAAAAGCAGAGTTAATTCTCTGCTTTTTAATTTTTTATTGAGTTTTATATTTATTATTTTGGGATCAGAAATTCACGGAAAGCATAACGTTAGATTTATTAAAATTAAGTTAATATAAGATTAAAATACTATATAAATATTATCTACATTTCCATTGTATAATCAAGGTATAATAAGGAGGGAATGGAATGATAATAATAAAAAGAAACGGAAGTCATCAGAATTTTGATTCATCAAAGATCAAGGATTCCATTAGCAATACAGCAAATAATAACAATACCCCCCTGCAGCAGAGCGAGACTAACTCTATTGTAAACGATGTAATTTCGCAGGTTTTTGATAAGTATTCTGGAGAAATCAAATATTCTGAAGTTAGAGGTCTTATTGTAGAAGAGCTTAAGAGGAGAGGGTTTACTGATATTGCAGAGGCTTATGAAAGCGGCAGCCTATTACCTAAGAAGATAAAGCCTACAGAAAATATAAAGCTTTAGTTAGAAAAATGATATAATTATAGTATGTATTTAGTATGTAGGTAAAGGAGTAGAGGGTATGAAGGTAATAAAGAGAGATGGAAGATTTGAGGACTATGATTTAAACAAAATTAAAAGAACTATTTGTAATGCCTCAGATGATATTAATCAGCCATTAAATGAAGGGGATTTGAAGGCTGTATGTGATTTAGTAGAGGATGATATCTATGAGAACTTTAGCGACTCAGTACCTAGCAATGAGATAAGAAATATAATAGAAAAGACCTTGCGGAGTAATGGATTTTCCCCAGTAGCCTCTAGCTATATTAAGTCCTAAAGAATAACATATCCATAGTATCCGAAACAATAGAAATAATATGATATTGAGTACAAAAAAGACCCCAGCCTAGTGCTGGGGTCTTTAAAGGTTATAATACTTTGGGAGTATTTCGAGGGATTAAACTTTCATACCTAAACATTTAAGTATGAAGAATCATTGATACTAGGGGTACAATGTTCGAGTAACAGATAATAAATTAACTGTTTCTCTAAATTAAAATGGGATTGTATGAATTTATTATATATTGATAATATTCATTAGTCAATACTTTCTTTTAATTAATAATTATTATTATCCCTTTGGTTTAAAGATTAATGAGGCTATAAAGCCAAAAATAATAGCTGCTGATATACCAGCACTAGTGATATCAAAGATGCCTGTAAGGACTCCTATGAGACCATAAATTTCGTATTCCATCATTGCACCTTTAAATAAGGCATTTCCGAAGCTGCTTATAGGTACTGATGCTCCAGCGCCGGCTAGTTTAATTAAAGGATCATAAAGACCGAGTCCTCCTAAAACGGCCCCTGATACAACTAATGTACTCATAGTATGAGCAGGAGTCAGCTTGCAGATGTCCATGAGCAGCTGTCCAATTACACATATTATCCCGCCTATGACAAAGGCTAATATAAACTTTTCCATAATTGCTTCCTCCTTATATTTCTATAGAAACAGCATGAGCTATACAAGGGATACTTTCCTTTTGCTGATAGGAAAGAGGCGATAGAAGTGCTCCCGTTGCAACTATTAATATTTTACTCAAATCACCCTTTTTCATACGGTTTATAAAATGTCCATAGGTAACAGTAGCGGAGCAGCCACAGCCGCTAGCGCCTGCCTGAACCGGTTGATCTTCGCTGTAAATCAATAATCCGCAGTCTGTAAATATTGAAGGAGGTATTTTTAGATTACTATCATTTAATAAGTCTGTAGCTATCTTGTGGCCTATGATACCAAGATCGCCGGTGGCTATTAAGTCGTAATAATCTGGAGTTCTATCTAAATCATTAAAGTGTGCTATTATAGTATCAGCGGCAGCAGGAGCCATAGCTGCTCCCATATTAAAGGGGTCTGTAATACCCATATCTACTACTCTGCCAATGGTAGCACTGGTTATCTTTGGCCCTTTTCCCTGCAAGCTCACAACAGAAGCCCCTGCACCAGTAACCGTCCATTGGGCTGTAGGAGGCTTCTGTCCTCCATATTCCGTTGGATATCTGAATTGTTTTTCCACGGAAACATTATGGCTTGTTGCTCCTGCAACGGCATAAGTGGCGGCGCCACTGTCTATGAGCTGAGTAGCCATGGCGAGACTTTCCATGGAGCTAGAGCAAGCACCAAAGAGGCCTAGATAAGGTATTCCTAGAGATCTGGCACAAAAGGAGCTGGATATTATTTGATTCATAAGATCTCCTGTTAATAAAAAACTAATGTCTTCTTTTTTTAGTTTGCCCGTTTCGATAGCTATTTCACATGCCTGTTCCAATAGTTTTTTCTCTGCCTTTTCGAAGGACTTTTCTCCAATCCAAATATCATCATAAAGCTTATCAAAATCAGAAGCTAAGGGACCTTTGGCTTCAAAAGGTCCTCCTACCACTCCTGTGGATATAATTTTTGGATTGTTTTCAAATATCCAGCTTTGTTTTCCTTGAAGCATTTAAGCACCTCCAAATTTCATAAATAATATTTTTATTAAGGCAACTATAAAAGCAGAGGATACCCCAAAGACTATTACTGAGCCAGCGAGCTTAAACATATTGCCTCCTACACCTAATACATAGCCTTCTGTGCGATGCTCAATAGCTGCGGAGGCGATGCTGTTAGCAAAGCCTGTTATAGGAACTGCGGTTCCTGCTCCGGCCCATTGGGCTATATGATCAAATACTCCAAAGCCTGTTAAAAGAACAGATAGGATAATAAGCACAGCCCCTGCTGGATTTCCTGCCGTTTGCTCTGTGAAGTCAAAGTATTTTATAAATACCCATTGAAGGCACTGTCCCAATAAACATATTAAACCACCAATAAAAAATGCTCTTATGCAATTTTTTAATACAGGTCTTTTTATCTCTCTTGCTTTGGCGTATTCTTTGTAGTCTGCTGCTGTCATGTTTAGCTTTTTTTTGTTACCCAAAATTAACACCTCCTATGATTTCTATAATATTTTTAGCAGAATTTCAAAAATTATTATTATTTTGTTGTGATATAATTTTTTTGTAGAATTGTTTATTTTTATTCTGCAGATGGTTTTAATTGTCAGCCATTTTTTATAGGAAGAGGGAATAATATAAACAGCTACTTATATAATTGTTTTGGAGGATAGCTATGGAATTTGATAAGGTTAAAATTTTATTGTGCTTTTTTCATGAGTTTAATTCTGGAAGTTTATATACTATATTGAATATTAAACCTCATAAGGTTGTTTTTATTATAGAAAGCGATAAGGAATTTCAAGAGGATTATGATAAGGTAAAAAGCTACCTCAATAAAAGAATGGAGGATATTATTGTAGAGTCAGTTATACTGAAGGAACCTATTTATCAGAAGCTGGAAGGCATCCTTAAAAAATTACCTCAAAAGGATACGGTGATAAATTTATCTTCTGGCAGTAGACTAGTAGCTCTCATGGCCTATAAGCTAGCTTTGGATTATGGCTATAAAGCAGTTTATGGGGATGTGGAAAGAGAAGGAATATTTATTTTATCTGAGAGAGGACCGGTTGCTTTTAAAAGAGCGGATCAGGAGCTTGATATAAAAGATATTATAGCCAGCTCTGGAGGTAAAAGCCTAGAGGAGAGCACCAGGTTTTATGAGGATAAGAAAATTCAAGGAATGATGAGCTATATTGTTAACAATTATACTAAGTGGAAGAAGCTCAAACAGATCTTTAGAAATAGAGAATACATAGAATACAATGATTTTCGTCCCTTAAGGGTAAATATAAAAAAACAGGGATTACATAGTTTAGGTGATTATATTGATTTTTTCAGAAAAGGAGAGTCTCTAGGGATATTTTACTATAAGGATTATGAAGAAAAGGTTTCTATAGACTTTATCAATATGGGGTATAAGTCTTTTATATTCAAGGTAGGGACTTGGCTGGAGGTTTTAACCTATAACATGGTCAAGGAACTTAAGGAGATTGATGATGTAAAGGCTGGGGTTGTTTTTCTTTGGGATATTGAAAAGGACAGGATAAAAAATGAGGCAGATGTCCTTGCTTCCTCCGGTTCTCGGCTCATTTATATATCCTGTAAGGATACAGCTAGCTATGATGAAGCTGATCTTAATGAGATTGAGGTCTATGCTAATAAAATTGGAGGAGAGGATGCCCTCAAGATATTAGTGGCAACTAGCCTTCCAAATAAAAATACCACAGTGCTAAGAGCAGAAGAAATGGGTATACATATAATAATTTTTAATGGTGATATAGAGAGCTTCAGAAGAAATCTTCAAGAGCTTATGAGGTAAAATTTTGCCATAGATTGTTAATAACTTAATTATGTTCACCCCCTTGAAAACTATTGCAATAGGGAGTTTACATTAATATAATATAAGTAGAAATGAATAAATTACCAAGTGATTTCAGCGGGAGATACCAAAAGGGGTAGCCGAAGGAGAAATATAAGGGTAAGCCTATGCCTTTATAGAAACTCTCAGGCAAATGGAGCGCTGAAGGATGGTACTTCTGGAAAGTATCTAAGAACTGGATTAGGTCGCCGTAGGAGCAATACTTAAATGTAGAATCTCTCAGGTTTATTACAGGGGATATAAGGCATGTTTTTTAATGTGCCCTTATATCCTTTTTTTATAGCTACATTACAAACTCACTAATATTAATATATAGGAGGGATAAGGTGGATAATTTAAGGAAAACATCACTTTTTGGACATTATGAAGATTATGGCGGGAAGATAATTGACTTTGCTGGCTGGGCACTGCCAGTACAATTTGCTGGCATTATGGAAGAGCATAAGGCTGTGAGAGAAGCAGCAGGACTTTTTGATGTATCACATATGGGAGAGATCACAGTAAAAGGGAGGGATGCATTAAAATTTGTTAATTACCTTATAACCAATGATGTTTCTAAGCTCAAAGACAATCAGGTTCTTTATACCATGATGTGTTATGAAAATGGTGGAGTGGTAGATGATCTGTTGGTCTACAGATATTCCGAGGATTACTATTTACTTGTAGTCAATGCCTCTAACGCTGAAAATGATTATCAATGGATTGTGAACCAAAAGGGAAGCTATGAGGCTTCCGTTGAAAATATTTCTGCTGAGGTTTCACAATTAGCCCTTCAAGGACCTAGAGCTGAAGAGATTCTTCAAAAGCTTACAGAGATTTCTTTAAGTGATATAGGCTTCTTCCACTTTAAAGACAAAGTTTCCGTGTCCGGAAAAGAGTGTCTTGTGTCTAGAACTGGATATACTGGAGAGGATGGCTTTGAAATATACTGCAAGAATGAGGATTTAGTATATCTTTGGGATGTTATACTTGCCAGTGGAAAAGAAGAGGATGTACTGCCTATAGGTTTAGGTGCTAGAGATACTTTAAGGTTTGAAGCTAATCTTCCTCTCTATGGCAATGAACTAGCACAAGACATAACACCTCTAGAAGCAGGCTTTGGCTTCTTTGTAAAGCTTGACAAAGAGGAGTTTATAGGAAAGGAAGCTCTAAAGAAACAGAAGGCTGAAGGAGTAAAAGGGAAGATAGTAGGCTTTGAAATGGTTGGAAAAGGTATAGCTAGACATGGCTATAAGGTTTTTAAGGGAGAAGAGGAGATTGGTTTTGTAACCACAGGATACTTATCCCCTACCTTAGGAAAGAATATCGGACTTGCTCTTATAAAGACTGAGTATGCTGAAATGGAAGGGATAATTGAAATTCAGATTAGGAACAAAAAAGCTGAAGCTAAAGTTATAAGCAGAAAATTCTATTCAAAAAGCAAATAGAGTTTATTTAATATTTAGAAATGAACAAAACAAATTATTGATATTAAAAAGGAGAGATTATTAATGAAAATAGTTAAAGGCTTATATTATACAGAGGAACATGAATGGTTAAAGGTTGAAGAAAATAAAGCTTATATTGGTATTACTGATTATGCACAGCATGCTTTAGGATCTATTGTTTATGTAGAGGTTCCCGAGGTGGATGAGGAGTTTACAAAGGGAGAGGTTTTCGGTGTTGTTGAATCGGTAAAAGCTGCTTCAGATATTTATATACCAGTGGGAGGTACTGTTGTAGAGGCTAACGAAGAGGTTGTGGACGACCCTAGTCTTTTAAACAATGCCCCTTATGATAACTGGCTAATTTGTGTAGAACTTGAGAATGAGGATGAATTAGAAGGACTTATGAGCGCAGATGCTTACGAAGAATTCTGCAATAAGGAGGATTAATTAATGCACCCTTATATACCAAATACAGAAAAGGATAAAAAGGAAATCCTTGAAGCTATAGGAGCTGCTTCCATAGAGGAGCTCTTAAAGGATATACCTCAGGAAGTAAGACTTAAAGGAAGCTTAAATCTCCCTGACAGTCTTTCGGAGATAGAAGTAAGAAAGGTTATGGGGAACCTAGCCTCTTCAAATAAAAATTTAGAGGAAATTACCTCCTTTTTAGGAGCTGGTTCCTATGATCATTATATACCATCAGTGCTGAAGCATCTTGTTGGAAGATCTGAGTTCTATACTGCCTATACACCCTATCAGCCGGAGATAAGCCAGGGAACTCTCCAGGGAGTATTTGAATATCAGAGCATGATCTGTGCTTTAACAGGTATGGAGGTTTCTAATGTTTCCATGTATGATGGGCCTACTGCTGCAGCGGAGGGAGCAATTTTAGCTACTGTTGCTTCAAGGAAAAACAATATTATAGTATCAAAAGCTGTTAACCCAGAAACTAGAAAGGTATTAAAGACCTATCTAGGCTTTAGAGATATAAACCTCATTGAAGTGGAAGAAAAGAATGGAGTAACAGATTTAGAGACTTTAGAAACCCTAATTGATGAGGATACAGCAGGAGTTATAGTACAGTATCCTAACTTTTTTGGAATAGTAGAGGATATTAAGGCTATTGAGGAGCTTACCCATAGAAATAAAAAAGCTTCCTTGATAATGTCTGTTGATCCTATTGCTCTAGGAGTATTAAAGAGTCCTGGTGAGCTTAAGGCTGACATAGTAGTTGGTGAAGGCCAAGCTTTAGGAGGAAATATGGGCTTTGGGGGACCAGTCCTTGGATTTATGAATGTTACGGAAAAGCTCATGAGGAAGATGCCGGGAAGAATAGTAGGAGAAACGGTGGATGTAGATGGAAAAAGAGCCTTTGTTCTAACACTTCAGGCTAGAGAACAGCATATAAGAAGAGAAAAGGCTACTTCTAATATCTGCTCTGACCAGACCTTAAACTCCATTGGAGCTGCTATTTATATGGCATCCTTAGGGAAACAAGGGATAAAGGAGCTTGGAATGCAGTGTATTCAGAAGGCTCATTATACCTATGAAAAACTTATAGCAACAGGGAAATTCAAGCCTCTTTTTGAAGGAAAGCCCTTCTTTAAGGAATTTGCTCTGATAAGTGATACCCCTCTAGAGGAATTAAATAAAAAGCTTCTTGAAAAAGGCTATCTCGGTGGCTTTGATTTAAGCAAGGCTGATTATCCTTATGAGAATGCAGTGCTTATTGCTGTGACAGAACAGAGGAGCAAGGAAGAAATTGATAGCTTTGTAGAGCTAATGGAGGTGTTATAATGTCCTACGAAAAAATGATATTTGAATTATCTAGAGAAGGAAGAAAGGCTTATTCCCTTCCAGCTCTTGATGTTCCTGAAAAGAATATAGAAGAGCTATTGCCATCAGAGTATTTGAGAGAAGAAGCTCCTGAGCTTCCTGAGATTAGTGAATTGGAGCTAGTAAGACATTATACCTTATTATCGAAAAAGAACTACAGTATAGATTCTGGTTTTTATCCTTTAGGCTCCTGTACTATGAAGTACAATCCAAAAATCAATGAGGATATGGCTGCAAACCCTGGTTTTTCAAAGATTCATCCTTATCAGCCTGAGGAAACGGTGCAGGGAGCTTTAGAGCTTATGTATAACCTTTCCAAATCTCTTTGTGAGATCACAGGAATGGATGAGGTTACCCTTCAGCCTGCTGCTGGAGCTCACGGAGAGCTTACAGGGCTTATGCTCATAAAGGCCTACCATGAAAAACGTGGTGATTTAAAGAGAAAGAAGATAATTGTTCCTGATTCTGCCCATGGTACTAATCCTGCCAGTGCTGCCGTTGCAGGCTTCCAGGTAGTTGAGGTTAAGTCTTTAAAGGATGGATCAGTGGATGTTGAAGCCTTAAAGGAAGTATTGAGCGATGAAATTGCAGGTCTTATGCTAACAAATCCTAGTACTTTAGGAATATTTGAGAGAAATATAAAGGAAATTGCAGAGCTTGTACATGAAGCTGGCGGACTGCTTTATTATGATGGAGCAAATTTAAATGCCATTATGGGCATAACCAGACCAGGAGATATGGGCTTTGATGTTTGTCATTTAAACCTTCACAAGACCTTCTCCACTCCTCATGGAGGCGG
>JAEXSY010000046.1 GCA_023440105.1 Bacillota bacterium | reverse complement strand
CTCTTACCAAGTAAACTTTACCATGGCAATTTACATTTGCAAGCATTTTCTTAAGCACAACAATGATATGAGTCCACCTGATGTAGATATGCTGATACGGAAACATACGTTACCTGTACGCCCTGGACGAAAAGTTCCCCGGATAGTCCGACCAAAGACAACAGTAAGCTTTTTGTACAGGGTAGCATAACTAACTAAATATAATATAGCTTTTTTAACGGCAGATATCAATCTGTCTTTTTGTGCTGCAACAAAAAAATCAACACATTAAAAAATCAAAGCAGGAAATAAATTCTGCTTTGATTTTCTAGGCTCTGAAATGCTAACTAAATGACATTGACCAAAAGGTGGCTTTTATGGTATGTAAGACAAGGTGTATATATCCAGTTAATTTATCTGATTGATATAATAGTTAACGATGGGATAGTTTATTCAGACTTTTTTTCAGAATCATTAAGTTGTTTTTGTATAAACCTTTGATTTTTTTCTATGGCAATTTTAGACGATAAATTAATCTGTTCCATATCTGGAACTGCGACATCCCACTGGGTATCATGTATTTTGTAAGAAGATAGTAGTTCCTCTAAGCCTAACCAGTTGTCGTCTGCGATAGCAGTGAGTATACCTGCCAGACGATTGACCATATATATATTTAATGTTTTCATATCATCTTCAGAAAGTTGATTGATAGCATGCATATTTTCGATTGGTCCATCTCTAAATGCGAAGCGAGTAATAGCTTTAGAAATGCAATCAATATTCTCTCTCTTAAGCAATCTATTTCGAGCTTCAGAATTCAGATATTTGATTAACTCGCTATTAGGATCCAGGAGCTGTTTATATGAATCTTTTAATATATTGTTTTTTATAGTAATACCGTATTTTTCCTTCTATACGTTACTTTACCAGTATTAACTCCAAATATATTAGCAATTTGACTATCAGTTAATCCTTTTTCGTAAAATAAATGCTCTAATTCCTGTTTAGATATATTTTCCCATTGATTTTCCATGTATTATCTCCTTATTAACGATTAATAATGATATTTTATGTTTAGTAGTATTTTGCTTAAAAGTTCGAATGATTAGTAATTATCGCCTGCTTCTTTATAGCATTTAGTTAGCCTTGTATACGCTATTATATAAGTATTATCCATTTCAATAATTTTTTTATTCACTTCTATAAAAGTTTTACTCCAATCTTTATTTTTAGCCCAAAAATGAGACTATTTCTTTAGAGTAATTCTAATATATGATTATTGATAAAAATATCTGAATATTCTATAATTATAACAATAAGTCGAAAAATGCAGAATACTATAAAAACTTATATCACGTAAAGACGGTGGTGGTTTTATGGGTAGCTCTAAAATGTATACAGATAACTTAGAGATTTATGATGAAAGAATGGACAACAAACCGTGGCTTAAAGAAAGAAAGAGACTAGAAAATCTCAAGAATTATTATACTGCATACAAGGAGTTAAAAAAGAAAGAGTCAAAAAAGATAGATTCAAAAAGTACAGATATAGAAGTTATTGAGCAAAAAGAAGTCTATCTTAATATGATAAAGGAGTATCAATATTTCTCTAGCCTTAAGGTTAAGATTGAAAAATCTATTGAAATATGTACTTGGTTATTAAACAATACTGATACTAATAGAGCTTTTGATATTTTGTCTCAAAGGCTACATACCTATAGATGTAGCTTGAATTTTATTAACGATAGTCTTAAATATGTTGATGATGATGTCATTAAAGGCAAAGAGATAAAAAATAACTTTGATGAACTAAGAAGAAGTATATTAGAAGAAATTATTCCAGTATTGATAGATGGTTTAATAAAGGTATTTAATCAATTAGAAGATGGAAGAACTGAACTTAGTAAGGCAATAGTTTCTGATTTGAGATTTTTATCTGCAGTTATTCTTGATAAGAAAAATGAACAAGGAGAATATAGGATATCTACGAAGGATTACTATAATTATATTTACCGAAAAATAGATACAAAGGATGAGTACTCTTGTAGGGAATGTGGAGAAATCATAAGTTCAGATTCTAGATATTGTATTTTCTGTGGTAGCTGTCAAAGAAAGGGTATGGGTTATGAATAAAGAGAAAGTGAATCAAAAAATTATATATGAAGCTAATAAAGGAATTATTAAAGTTGATGAATACACTGCCAATGAAGAAATTAAATCTGAGGTTCTTCAATTAGCAAAAGAAGGCAATCCTTATGCTTTAGAACTGGTAAATAAGGCTCCTGCTAAATTTCTTAAAGATAGTGATAAAGAGTACTTAGAGAAAGAGTACCCATACATCCTGCCTTTTTACAGAGGACTAGCTGTTAGAAAAGATAAAGGGAAAAAGGATGTTGAGAAGCGACAGTTTGAGGAATACTCCCAAGTCTTATATACCACAAATAATTCAGATGAGATGGAGTGTCATCTCTGGAGATATGCAACTATAGATTTGCTTAAACTGTTTAAGAGTTTCCACATTAAGATTAGCAATAGTAAGAATCTAAGTGATTTTGATCATACCCAAGCATTAAAAAGTATTGAGAAATTAACAAATAAATTACGAGCAGAGATAAAGCTTTATAGTGAAGAAATCATTGAAGAAGAAAAGAAGAATATTAATAAACAGCTTTTCACTGAGAAGCCAGATAAAGAAAGCCTAAAAATATTTGAAAAACTATTAGATAAATATCCTGCTGAATATTATAATGAAGATTTTTTTCAATTATTGTTCACCAATGAATTCAGCAAGGAATGGATAAAGTACTATTTAAAGTCACTATTTAATAATATTCCTACTAAGTTATGTGAAATGATAATTGCCGGGATAAATAATGACGAAAACTTCTTATCCTTTATAGAAGAGTATTTAGAAAAACTAGATAAAAATGATATTATTTCACTTATTAAGGGGGTAAAGGATAATAATAGAAGATATGAAATAATCGAATATTATTCAGGGTATCTTAGAAATTCAACGTTATTAAAAGAAATCTGTAATGTTTATTTATATGAAAGTAGAAGCTTTTGCGAGGCTGCAGATAGTATTGCTGATTTAATCGCTGAACACAAGGATTTATTAGAGGACTATTGTAATGAAATATACCAAAAGATTAAAAAATACCTTAAAGAAATTAGCAGTACTATATCATCTGATGAGATTTCATACGCAGTTAGTACAGTTATTAAGCTCGGATACATAGAAGAAGTAATGTGTGATATTGTCTTCTGGGATAATATACTCGATGATAATATATTTTTTCTTATTGTAGATAATATAAACCTAGAACTTGGCTATGACATAGTGCTAGAAATGTTATATAAAAATATTCTGGCTGCCAGGGTATACGAAAAGAAAAATCTTGTTTATAGATTTTTAGATTCCTTTGTAAAAATGGGGACAAATACTGATGCAGATGTAGAAGTATATATGAAATATTTTAAAAAACTTATAAGGGATTCAGGAGAACAGTTAGCAAATGCAATAATGAAGCAAGTCTTGGATGATAGTATTAAGGTTAAAAAGCAGCTTATTTTAGAAAGACAAGATAATGAGGGAAAAAGAGCTCAAATTCATAATGAGCTGATTCATAATGTTTACAATGCTCTGGAAAATCTTGAGAGCACTGTTGCAGCCTTTTATTTGCATCCTATAGATATCAAAGATATGCTAGAAGCTATCATGGAATCATTAGTTAAGCTCAGGAAGGGGATGGCTTCAACTGGAATAGAAACAGTTGTTCCA
>JAEXSY010000378.1 GCA_023440105.1 Bacillota bacterium | reverse complement strand
GCGAAAGCGGCCGCACATTTTTGGATTTTTGTCAACTATTTTTATAAAAAAAGACCCCTATATCCTATATTCGGATAGGGATCTATTTCTATTGCTTAACTTAATGACATTGGAACAAAGTCTATATCTTTTTTATTTAGGCGCTTTCAATACCTTTTTTCTTTTTTGTTTTTTTTGCCTTTATCTGAGGTCTCTTTTCCCCCTCAGTAAGAAATATCTCTGGCTTTTTACTTGTTATTGTGTCCTTATTAATAGAAATTTTTATAATCTCTTCATTGGAAGGAACATCAAACATGATATCACGCATAACATCCTCAATGATTGCCCTAAGTCCACGAGCACCAGTATTTCTCTCTAAGGCCTCCTGAGCAATCGCTTCTAAAGCATCATCAGTGAAATCAAGTTCCACATTTTCAAGCTCTAGAAGTCTCTTATATTGCTTAACCAATGCATTCTTCGGCTTGCTTAGGATATTGACAAGTGCTTCCTTATCCAGAGAATCTAATGTAACTACTATAGGGAGTCTTCCTACAAACTCTGGTATCAATCCAAATTTTAATAAATCTCCAGGCATAATGTTTCGTAGAATCTTTCCTATATCTTTTTCATGCTTTGATTGAATTTCAGCTCCAAATCCAATAAAACTCTGCCTTGTTCTTCTTTCGATTATTTTATCTATACCATCAAAAGCTCCTCCACAAATAAATAATATATTTGTTGTGTTAATCTGTATAAACTCTTGATGAGGATGTTTTCTTCCGCCTTGAGGAGGTACCGAAGCAGTAGTTCCCTCAAGAATCTTAAGAAGTGCCTGCTGCACCCCTTCACCGGAAACATCTCTAGTGATAGAAGGATTCTCTGATTTTCTTGCTATTTTATCAATTTCATCAATATAAATTATACCTTTTTCAGCTCTTTCTATATCATAATCAGCATTTTGAATAAGCTTTAAAAGAATATTTTCCACATCTTCGCCCACATACCCCGCTTCTGTCAGGGTTGTAGCATCTGCTATAGCAAAAGGTACATTTAAAAACTTAGCTAAGGTTTGTGCTAAGAAAGTCTTTCCAGAACCTGTTGGTCCAAGTAAAAGTATATTACTTTTTTGAAGCTCTACATCTGATTCCTCTTCATTAGAGTTAATACGTTTGTAATGATTATACACAGCTACAGCAAGAGATCTCTTGGCACTATCCTGCCCAATAACATATTGATCGAGATAAGTCTTTATCTCCATGGGCTTAGGAAGCTCAGCAGAATCAAACTGCAGGGATTCTTCAAACTCATCAGCAATTATTTCTGAACAAAGTTCAATACACTCATCACAAATATATACCCCTGGGCCAGCAATCAATCTTCTTACCTGGTCTTGATTTTTACCACAGAAAGAGCATTTAAGCTGTTTCTTTTCTTCATATTTTGCCATTTTTTCCACCTCACTCAGGGTTAGAAATCACTTTATTTTGCCTCATCACCAGATATTTCAGTATTTCGTTCTATAACCTTGTCAATTATACCGTATTCTAGTGCTTCTTTTGCCTCCATAAAATAATCTCTTTCAATATCTTGTTTCACCTTATCTATAGGATTACCAGTTCTATCGGCAATTATCTTAGTAAGAGTTTCTTTTGTTTTAAGTATTCTCCTAGCATGGATTTCTATATCCGTTGCCTGACCTTGGAACCCTCCTAAAGGTTGATGTATCATTATTTCACTGTTAGGTAGGGCATACCTCTTACCCTTAGCTCCTGCTACCAGCAGCATAGCTCCCATGGATGCGGCCATACCCACACATATAGTACTCACATCTGGCTTTATTAAATTCATAGTATCTAATATTGCCATACCCGCTGTTACAGAACCACCTGGACTATTAATATATATATGAACATCCTTATCAGGATCCTCACTTTCTAAGAAAAGAAGCTGAGCTACTACTAAATTTGCAGTAACATCATTGATTTCTCCACTAACCATTATTATTCTATCTTTTAATAATCTCGAAAAAATGTCATAGGATCTTTCTCCTCTATTTGTCTGCTCAACAACCATAGGTACTAAACTCATTTTATTCCCTCCTTAAGTATACTAATAATATATTAAAACTGGCATAAAAGTATTATTATAATTAAATTATATATACTTTTTAGATAATTGTTAATGAATTTCTTAATAAATAAATTGTAAAATAATTGCCAGAAATATTCCTGGCAATTAATGTTTTTATTATTAGTCAATTATATTAGCATTATCCACAAGTAATTTTATTGTTTTTTCTGTGATAACATCCATGCTAATTACTCTGGATTGGCTTTGAATCAATAACTCTGCCATTTTTTCTGGCTCATCGTTACTGTATTGTTTAGCAAGATCTATTGCCTTTTCCTTTATTTCTTCTTCAGTGGCTTCTACTGATTCTTTTTTAGATATAGCTTCTAAAACTAAATCAGTCTTAACCTTTCTCTCTGCATTGTCCTTCATGTAATCTCTCATTTTTTCTTCTGAGCTATTAGTGAATTCATAATAGGATTTAAGATCTAGGCCTTGATACTGTAGTCTGTTCTCAAGATCCTTAAGCATTGAATCAACTTCTTTGTCTATCATTACCTGTGGTATTTCAACTTTTGCATTATCAACAACCTTATTGATTAAGCTCTCTTCAAATTCTCTCTTTGCTTTAAGATCATTTGATTCCTTAAGCTTGCTTATAATATCATTTTTTAGTTCTTCTAAGGTATCGAATTCAGATACATCCTGAGCAAACTCATCAT
>JAEXSY010000513.1 GCA_023440105.1 Bacillota bacterium | reverse complement strand
ATGCATGCCCGCCCATGATCGTAGGAGTAGGTATTGGTGGAACCTTCGACAAGGCAGCAAATTTAGCAAAAAAGGCTGCTGTAAGAAATACAGATGTAAGAAATACCGATGAATTTTATAAGGAATTAGAACTAGAGCTTCTAAAAGAGATTAATACTCTCGGTATCGGGCCTCAAGGTTTTGGGGGAAGAACTACCGCTCTAGCTATAAATATTGAAGTATATCCTACTCATATAGCAGGGCTACCTGTTGCAGTTAATATCAATTGTCATGCCACCAGGCATTTGACTGCTGAGCTATAGGAGGTGCCTTATGGAAAAATATATTAATACACCATTAACAGAAGAAGCTGCTGGAGAACTAAAGGCAGGGGATAGAGTCCTGATAACAGGAGAAATTTATACCGCTAGAGATGCTGCTCATAAAAGGCTTATAGAGCTTTTAGACCAGGGCGGAGATCTGCCCTTCCCTATAGAAGGTAGCATTATATATTATGTGGGGCCTACTCCTCCTAAGCCAGGACAGGTCATAGGCTCTGCAGGTCCTACTACCAGCTACAGAATGGATAGCTATGCACCGAGACTCTTGGATCTAGGCTTAAAGGGTATGATAGGCAAGGGTGAGAGGAATCAAGAGGTAAAGGAAGCTATAAAAAGGAATAAAGGGATATACTTTGCTGCCATCGGTGGAGCTGGTGCCCTAATAAGCAGGGCAATTTATGAGGCTGAGATTGTTGCCTATGAGGACTTAGGGGCAGAAGCAATTAGAAGATTAAAGGTGAAGGATTTCCCTGCTATTGTGGTTATTGATAATGAAGGAAATAACTTATACGAGCTTGGTCAATGGGAGTATTTAAACACAGTTAAAAAAGACTAGGCATTTAGAAAAGAGGGATAGTCGTGAAAATAAATAAGGCAGCCTCTGCAGGCACCCTGGAATCTAATGACATACTTATTATGGTGGCACCTAATGAAGAAGAAGCTATTGAGATTCAGCTGGACAGCATAGTGATGAAGCAATTTGGAGAAGAAATTGAAGGAGTTATAAGACAGGTGCTCCAGGAGCTTTCTATCACCTCTGTGAAGCTTAGAGCTCAGGATAAGGGAGCCCTAAATTACACCATAAGAGCTAGAGTAGAAGCTGCCTGCAGGCGAGGGGCATAGATAAGGGGGATATTATGCTTAGAAGAAGTCTTTTGTTTCTTCCTGGTAATAATCCAGGAATGCTTCAAAGTGCAGAGCTTTTAGGAGCAGATGGAGTTATATTGGACTTAGAGGATGCTGTAAACATCAAAGAGAAGCTTGCAGCAAGAATTTTAGTAAGAGAGGCTTTAAAGAATATCACCTTTCATGGAGTTGAATTAATTATAAGAATAAATCCTATGGATAGTATTTATGGAGAAGAGGATATTCTAGAGATTGCTCCTTTAAAACCTAATACTATCCTGGTGCCTAAGGCTGATGAAGAAGGTATAAAAAAAGCTTCTGCTCTTCTTGATGAGATAGAAAAAAAACATCAAATACACCCTGGCTCTATAGGGTTAATGCCTTTGATAGAAAGTGCCTATGGAGTGGAAATGGTTAGCTCTATAATAAAGAGCTCAGAGAGAGTTAATGGAGTTCTCTTTGGAGCTGAGGACTATACCGCTGACCTTTCTATAAAAAGAACTAAAGAGGGGAATGAAATCTTCTATCCAAGGAACAAGATAGCTGCTGTCTGTAGAGCAAATAAGATTAGCGCTATAGATACCCCTTTCACTGATGTAGAGGATCTGGAGGGGCTAATAAAGGATATTTCTAAAGGTAAAGCCCTAGGGATGACTGGTAAAGCAGCTATTAATCCAAGGCAGATTGACACTATCCATGAGGTTTTTGCTCCCGAGACTAAGGAAATTGACTATGCTTTAAGGGTAATCAGTGCCATGGAGCAGGCCGATAAAGAAGGTAAGGGAGTATTTTCTGTGGATGGGAAGATGGTAGATGCACCTATAATTGAAAGAGCTAAAGGTGTCTTAAGCTTAGCTGAAAAGCTTAAGCTTTTATAGGAGGTGGAGGCTTATGATAAATTCGTTAGGGATTGAACTGCCAGAATATATTGAAGGCTATGGAAATGTTAAGCCTTATAAAGGGCTTTTAAATAGGGATAGTCTTAAGGAAAAGGCTTCTATTCCAGGAAAGGTCGTTTCACCAAAGGATGTAAAGCTCCTTTCATCTATAAGGGAAGTTCTAGAAGCTGTTGACCTTAAGGATGGTATGTGTTTATCCTTTCACCATCATTTGAGGAATGGAGATTATGTCCTTAATATGGTCATGGATGAGGTCTGTAATAAAGGGGTAAAGGATTTAACCCTGGCTGTTAGCTCAATATTTCCTGTCCATGCTCCTCTGGTAGATTATATTAATAAAGGAATAGTTACTAGGATTTACTCCTCCTATATCTCTGGACCTGTTGCTGAGTCTATATCTTCAGGAAGGCTAAAATACCCGGTGGTAATGCAGACTCATGGAGGTAGAAGTAGGGCGATTGAAGAAGGAGAGATAGCTATAGATGTTGCCTTTATAGCGGCACCTAGCACTGATAGCTATGGAAATATAAATGGTGTTAATGGCCCTTCTGCCTGTGGAGCCTTAGGCTATGCAGTAGCTGATTGTATGTATGCAAAAGAGGTCGTAGCTATAACGGATAACCTTGTTCCTTATCCTGCAGTGCCTATCGAGATACCACAGTATTATATTGACTATGTAGTTTATGTAGAATCCATAGGTGATCCCAAAGGCATTGTATCAGGAACTACAAAAATCACTAGGGATCCAATAGGTCTGAAGATTGCTAAGGATGCCTGTAGTGTCATTGAAGCTTCAGGACTGCTTAAAACAGGGATGAGCTTTCAGACTGGAGCGGGGGGAACCTCTCTAGCTGTTGCTAAGGAGCTAAAGGATAAGATGATTAAAAAAGGGATTAAGGGAAGCTTTGCTTCTGGAGGAATAACAGGCTACTTAGTAGAGATGTTGGAAGAAAACCTCTTTGAAAGTCTTTTAGATGTTCAATGCTTTGATATAGAAGCTGTAAGGTCCTATCGAGAAAATACACGGCATCAGGGAATGTCTGCTTCTATGTATGGGAATCCTCATAATAAAGGAGCTGTGGTTAATCAATTAGATGTGGTTATTTTGGGTGCTACAGAGATAGATACAAGCTTCAATGTCAATGTTACTACAGACTCTCATGGGGTAATTATGGGAGGCTCCGGGGGGCACAGTGATACTGCTGCTGGTGCTAAGCTTACTATTATAGTTTCTAATCTTATGAAGGCCAGGCTTCCAATTATAAAGGATAAGGTAACTACTATAACCACTCCAGGAGAATCAGTGGATGTTCTGGTCACTGAAAGAGGTATAGCAGTTAATCCTTTAAGGGAGGATTTGAGAGAATGCTTAAAAGCAGCTGGCTTAAGGGTTCTTACTATTTCAGAGCTTAAGTCTATTGCTGAGAGCTATACTGGAATACCAAAGAGTATTGTTACATCTGAGGAAATAGTAGGAGTCGTTGAATATAGAGACGGTTCTGTCCTTGATTTAATAAGAAGAGGACGATAGTATGCTTGGAATTACTATTAATGAAATAAATATAAATAATCCTCGAGAACTTCAAGAGGTTAAGGGGTTCTTAAAGGACTTTTCTCTGACTATTGATAAGGATATAGATTATTCTCTTGCTCTAAAAAAGGATCATAGGCTTATAGCAACCTGTTCAAAGGAAAAGAATGTATTAAAGTCCTTTGCCATCCTACCTGAATATCAGGGGGAGGGTCTTGCAGCTACCATGATAACCAGGCTAATGGATAAGCTTTTAGAGGAAGGCCATGAAACCTTTTTTGTATTTACTAAGCCTGCTAACAAGGGTGTTTTTACTTCCTTAGGCTTTCAAGCTCTTTATGAAGGGAAGAATGCTGTTTTGCTTGAGAGTGGCTTTTCTACAATTAAGGATTATTTAAAAAAAATAATTAAGATAAACAATATTGATATCTTAAGGCCTAGAGCAGCAATAGTAATGAATTGCAACCCCTTTACCTTAGGCCATAGGTTTTTAATTGAAAAGACTGCAGAAGAAAATGAAGAGGTGATTGTATTTTTAGTGGAGGAGGATAAATCTCTTTTTCCCTATGGTATAAGATATAGGCTTCTAAAGGAAGGAATAAAGGATATTAAAGGAGTAAAGGTTATCCCTGGAGGGAATTATATCATCTCCTCTGCAACCTTCCCCAATTATTTTATTAAAGAGGAAAATCAGAGACTTAAAGCTTATGCTGAGGTGGATGCAGGTATATTTTATAAGCATATAGCAAAAGCTTTAAATATTACAAAGAGATATGTAGGTCAGGAGCCTTTCTGCAGCATAACCTCTCAATATAATGAAACTCTCAAAGCTATGGCTGAGGAGTATGCTATTAAGTTGATAGAGGTACCAAGAGTATGTAAGGAGCATGAGGCTATAAGTGCATCATCGGTCCGGAAGCTTTTACTCCAAGGAGACATAGAAAAAGCACTCTCCCTAGTACCTCCTTCCACGGGAGCCTTTATTGCATCTCTTGAAGGAAGAGGATTGATTGATAATAGATAATAAAAAAACGCACAGCCTGTGCGTTTTTATTTATATATTTATAAAGCCTTTTCCTTTTACCTCAGAAACATCAATAATTGACATAAAAGCACTGGCATCTAGAGATAATATAGCACGTCTAAGCTCTATCATCTGACCTGTACTAACTATACAATAAAGGAGCTTCTTTTTTTGAGAGGTATAGCCTCCCTCTGCAGGTAAAATAGTGACACCTCTATGAAGATGATTCATGATATATCCTTTTATATTCTCATCCTCTTCTGTTATAATAAGCATCAGCTGTCTTCTATTTAATCCTTTAACTACCTTATCTACGATAAGTCCTTGGATATAAATAGATAAAAGGGTATATAGAGCCTTGGGAAGTCCAAGAAGAAATCCTCCTATAGATACAATAATGAGATTTACTATAAAGCTAACCTTTCCAATATCTCCAGTATAGAATTTTCTGATAAGCATTACGATTATATCTACTCCTCCGGTGGAAGCATTTCTTGAAAAAACAAGTCCGTAGCCTATACCACAGAGAACACCACCGTATATGCAGTATAGAAGAGTATCATTAAGATTAATTATCCCATTAAAGTTCTCCGTAAGGACCAAAAAAAATGATTGAGAAAGCATTCCGATAGCTGAGTAAAAGGTAAAACTCTTACTGAGCTTGAAATAACTGATGATAAACAATGGAATATTGATAAGAAATACCGTAAAGCCGGCCTTGAAGCTGGTCGTGTATTGTATAATCAACCCTATACCAGCAACACCACCACTTAATAAACGAGCATGAACCAAAAACATGTTAACGCCTATAGAAGCTATGAAGCAACCGAAAATGATGATTATTGTGTCTAATATTCCTCTGTATTTGTTAAGTACATTGTTCATTTTATTTCTCCTTTGTTACTTTATAACCTTATTAACCTCTATACCATATTTTGAGCATTTTAATGATATAGTTCTGTGAGTAAGACCTAATACTTTTCCTGCTTTATTATAGCTTTTATACTTTTTCATTGCTAGCTTAATTATGGCCTTTTCATATTCTTCAAAGGGAAGTAGCTCTCCTTCTATTGTATTTATTAGCTCATTCTTAATCTGAGGTAGAGTATTGATATATGAAGGGAGATCATCCTCAGTGATTATTGATCCCTCGCAGAGATTTAGTGCTCTTTCTATTATATTTTCTAATTCTCTTACGTTACCAGGCCAGCTATAATTTTGAAGAAGCTTTAAGCCCTGTGAATTTATTCCTTTTATAGCTTTGTTAAGCTTGCTGTTATATTTATTAATAAAAGCTTCCGTAAGAAGGCTGATATCCTCTTTTCTCTCTCTCAGAGGAGGGAGGGGTATAGTTAGAACATTGAGCCTGTAGTACAAATCCTCTCTAAAGGTTCCTTGTTTAACCATTTTTTCTATATCTCTATTAGTTGCAGTAATAACCCTTACATCGACCTTTTGAGGTGATAGGCCTCCTAAGGATTCAATTTCTCTTTCTTGAAGGGCTCTTAGAAGCTTAACCTGCATTGATATAGACATATCACCTATCTCATCTAAGAATAAAGTTCCACCATCTGCCAAGGAAAATTTGCCGGGCTTACTTTTATATGCCCCTGTGAAGGCTCCTTTTTCATAACCAAAGAGCTCGCTTTCTAATAAGCTTTCTGGAATAGCCGCAGAATTAACTTTAATGAAGGGTTTATCCTTTCTTGAGGAATTATAATGGATAGCCTTGGCAATAAGCTCCTTTCCAGTACCGCTTTCTCCTGAAATCATCACTGTAGAAGTGCTCATAGAGGCTTTATTACATAAATAGAGTGCTTCTCTTAAGGAATTACTGGTGCCTATTATGTCTTTAAAGGAGGAGCTTAGCTGATTGTGCTTTAAAAGCTCTTCTTTATAATATTCCAGCTCCTGTTCGCTTTTTTCAAGCTTGCTTAGAAGGTCTTTGATTTCAACCACGGGCTTTGAGGTTGATATTACACCCTTAAAC
>JAEXSY010000511.1 GCA_023440105.1 Bacillota bacterium | reverse complement strand
ATACTGGAGAGCAAGCTCTTGAAATAACAGAAGCTTTAGTTAGATCTGGAGCTGTAGACGTTGTAGTTGTGGATTCAGTAGCTGCTTTAGTTCCTAGAGCTGAAATAGAAGGCGAGATGGGAGATTCCCACGTGGGATTACAGGCAAGAATAATGTCACAAGCTTTAAGAAAGCTTGCTGGAACAATTGCAAAATCAAAATGTGTAGCAATTTTTATCAATCAGTTAAGAGAAAAAGTTGGTATCATGTTTGGTAATCCAGAAACAACTCCTGGTGGTAGAGCATTAAAATTCTATGCTTCTGTACGTCTTGATGTTCGTAGAATTGATAGCATAAAGCAAGGCGAAGAAATGGTTGGTAATAGAACAAGAGTTAAGGTAATTAAAAATAAAGTAGCTCCACCATTTAGGCAGGCAGAATTTGATATAATGTATAACGGTGGTATATCTAAAGTAGGTAATATTTTAGATGTAGGAGTAAAAGAAGAAATTGTTCAAAAGAGCGGTGCTTGGTTCTCTTATAAAGATACAAGACTTGGTCAAGGAAGAGAGAATTCTAAGCAATTTTTAATGGATAATCCTTCTGTAGCAGTAGAAATAGAAAATCTAATCAGACAAAAGCATAATTTACCAATAAATGAAGCTGCTGTTACTACTACTAAAGAAACTCAAGATGAGAATAAAGATAGCAAGAAATAAAAAAAGTCGCAATTAATTGCGACTTTTTTATTTTTGAACTGAAAATATTTTAAAATAAAAAAATATACAAATTCTCTATTGTTGACATTAAAACAAATATAATATAAAATAAATACAAATACTGGTTTATCATAATCAACAAGTATCCGTTCAATAATACACCTTTACTTGTGCTATAACTGCTATGGTTACACAAGTTACTATGGAGGTGTTTAAAAATGAATTGGAATATAGTAATACCTGCAATTGTTGGTATTGTGTTGTTCGGTATTGGAAATGTTGTAATTTATAAATTAAGATTGAAAAAATCTAAAGAAACCATTACTAAAGTTGAAAGCGATGCCTTGGAGACTCTAGAAGAAGCAAAGAGGCAAGCAGAAGCAATGAAGAAGGAAGCAATAATTGAAGCTAAAGATGAAGTTCATCGTTTAAGAACTGACTTTGATAAAGAAATACGAGATAGGCGTAATGAAATACAACGTCTTGAAAGAAGACTTATTCAAAGAGAAGAGTCCTTAGATAAGAAAAGTGATTTGATTGAAAAGAAAGAGGATGCACTAAACAGAAAAACTCAAGATATTCAAAATCTCGAAAATGATATTCAGGAGCTTCACAATAAAGAAAGACAGGAGCTTGAGAGAATTTCTGGTCTATCTTCTGAAGAAGCTAAGCAAATCTTGCTCGATGAAATCAGCAGAGAAATAAAACATGATGCTGCTATAATGATTAAAGAAGTTGAATCTAGAGCGAAAGAAGAAGCAGAAAAGAAAGCTAGAGAAATAATTACTACAGCAATTCAAAGATGTGCTGCTGATCATGTTTCTGAGTCAACAGTACATGTTGTTACTCTTCCTAACGATGAAATGAAGGGTAGGATTATTGGTAGAGAAGGAAGAAACATCAGAACTTTAGAAACACTAACTGGTGTTGACTTAATTATAGATGATACTCCTGAAGCTGTAATACTTTCAAGTTTTGATCCTATAAGAAGAGAAGTAGCAAGATTAGCTTTAGAAAAACTCATTGTAGATGGTAGAATTCATCCTGCAAGAATAGAAGAAATGGTTGAAAGAGCAAAGAAGGATCTAGATAATGAGATAAAAGAAGAAGGTGAGCAGGCAACCTTTGAAACAGGGATAAATGCTATACATCCAGAAATCATCAAATTGCTAGGAAGATTAAAATATAGAACTAGCTATGGACAAAATGTACTTAAGCACTCTATTGAAGTTTCACATCTTGCTGGACTAATGGCATCAGAGTTAGGTTTAGATCCAACCATAGCAAAAAGAGCAGGATTATTACATGATATAGGTAAAGCTGTTGATCATGAGCACGAAGGCCCTCATGCCTTATTAGGCGGAGATTTAGCTAAGAAGTATCATGAATCAGCAATTGTAGTTAATGCTATTGCTGCCCATCATGGTGATGTAGAAATGCAATCCTTAGAAGCTGTGTTAGTTCAGGCTGCAGATGCTATTTCAGCTGCAAGACCAGGCGCAAGAAGAGAAACTTTAGAAGCATATATCAAGAGATTAGAAAAGCTCGAAGAGATAGCTAATTCCTATGAAGGAGTTGAAAAATCTTTTGCTATTCAAGCTGGTAGAGAAATAAGAATTATGGTTAAGCCAGAACAAGTAGATGATGCAGGCTCTATTGAAATGGCTAGAAACATAGTAAAACGTATTGAAGATGAACTTGAATACCCAGGACAAATAAAAATAAACGTAATCAGAGAAACCCGTGCTATTGATTATGCAAAATAAATATTAAGAAGAAAAATACATTTTGAAAATTCAAAATGTATTTTTTATTTTATAGAGGTTTTTTTCATTTTATATCGAATATATAAAATGTATATATATTGCAATTTTTCATTTCAGTGTAAACGGTATATATCCATTAATGATTATAGGAGGTAAATATTATGGACGTACTAAAAGTATCAACAAAATCAAACCCAAATTCTGTTGCCGGTGCTTTAGCAGCAATAATTAAAGAAAAGAATCTGGTTGAAATACAAGCTGTTGGAGCTGGAGCAATTAATCAATCCATTAAAGCTATAGCAATTGCAAGAGGGTTTATAGCACCAAGTGGAAAGGATATAGTTTGTATACCGGCATTCACAGATATCATTATAGATGGCGAAGAGAGAACTGCTATAAAATTAATAGTTCAACCAAGGTAATATATATACATTAATCTAATATAAAAAAATATACTTATATTAATCGTTCAAATTATTTCATTTAATAAGGAGGAGACTTAATGGACAATGTAATTAAGCTATCTATGCCTATAAACGGAGAAGTAATTCCTTTATCAGAAGTAAATAGCTATTTATTTAATAGCAAAATGATGGGTGAAGGTATAGCTATAAAACCTTCGGATAATTATGTATATTCTCCTATTGATGGCGAAATAGTAATGTTATATGAAGGCAGACATTCAATAGCTATAAAATCGCCTGAGGGGTTACAGATTCTTATTCACGTCGGATTAGATACTGTTAAATTAGAAGGGAAAGGGTTTGCTACGTTTGTAAAGGTGGGGGATATGGTTAATAAAGGTGATAAAATTCTATTCTTCGATAGAGAATATGTAGATCATTATTCTTCAACCACTTCACCAATGGTAATCACCAACACAGAGATTATTAAAGATATCAAAGTTAACTATAAAGCTACAAAAGCAAAAGAAGAGTTTATTGAAGTGAGTATTTAATAGAAATAAAGAAAGTATTGAAATTGGAAAGAATAATGTTATAATAAAATAAGTTATAACTTTATTCTAACTTTAAACAAAATAATTTACGCAGAGAGGTGTTTATTGTGGTATCTAAGGAAGTAGTAGTTAATAATTCAACAGGGCTACATGCAAGGCCAGCAACATTGTTAGTAAAGAAAGCTTCATCTTTTAAATCTGATGTCAGCATCGAATTTAACGGAAAAAAAGCTAATGTAAAAAGTTTAATAGGTGTTTTATCTTTAGGCGTAACCAAGGATTCAAAAATCACTGTTATGGCATCTGGAGATGATGAAACTCTAGCTGTAGAAGAAATAGTTAAGTTAATAGATTCTTTAGAAGAATAAAAATAAGAGATCACTTTGGTGATCTCTTATTTTATTTGGAACTAGTATATGAATATGTTCCACTATGCTAGCTTTTAAATTTAGGGGCTATAAGCTTATTGGAAAATAACACAACAACTATGTTTATAGCAGCAGCTCCAATTAATATATAAACTATCCTGCTTATTAATGGGATAGCCCCAAAGATTGCCTGCACTAAATCAAAGTTAGCAAGACCTACTAACCCCCAGTTCAATGCTCCTATAAGCACTAATATGAACGATACCTTATCTATCACGCTTAATTTGAACATACTTAATCCTCCACTCGTAATATAACTTAATAAATTATATTAATAAAAGATGAAAATAGAACTAAGCGAGCTATAAAAAATATGATATAATACACTTGTTATCCATTGTTATTAAGTAAATTACAGGAGGAAGCACGATATGAGAGACTCATATAATACACCTTTAAATTCTAGATACTCTTCTAAAGAAATGAGCTATTTGTTTTCCGACGATAAAAAGTTCACTACCTGGAGAAAGCTGTGGACTGCACTAGCAGAATCAGAACAAGAGCTAGGTCTTAACATAACCGACGAACAAATTAACGAGTTGAGAAACAATATACATAATATTAATTACGAAGATGCAGAAAAAAAAGAAAAAGAAATCAGACATGATGTTATGAGTCATGTATACGCATATGGCTTACAATGCCCAAAAGCTAAGAAAATAATCCATCTAGGAGCCACCAGCTGCTTTGTAGGGGATAATACTGACATAATTATTATGAAAGAAGCACTCTTGCTTATAAGAAAGAAGCTAATTAGCGTTATATACCAGTTATCAACATTTGCAGATAAATACAAAAATCTTCCCACTCTAGGCTATACTCACTATCAGCCTGCTCAATTAACCACAGTGGGCAAGAGAGCAACCTTATGGATTCAGGATTTAATAATTGACTTAGAAAACTTAGATTTTGTTATTGAAAAACTTAAGCTCAGGGGAGTAAAAGGGACCACCGGTACACAAGCAAGTTTCATGAATCTATTTAACAACGATGAGGATAAGGTGAGGGAGCTTGACAAGAAAGTAGCACATAAGATGGGTTTTGAAAACTCTTATTATGTTACAGGGCAGACCTATCCTAGAAAGGTTGACTCAATTGTCTTAAATACCCTCTCAGAAATTGCTCAATCAGCCTATAAGTTTAGTAACGACATCAGACTTCTTCAAAGTATGAAGGAAATAGAAGAGCCTTTTGAAAAGAATCAGGTTGGTTCTTCTGCCATGGCCTACAAACGCAATCCAATGAGATCTGAAAGAATCAGCGCTTTGGCTAGATATATAGTAGTAAACTCTTTAAATCCTGCAATAACAGCATCAACCCAATGGTTTGAAAGAACACTAGATGATTCAGCTAATAAGAGAATATCTGTGAGTGAAGCCTTCTTAGCACTAGACGGCGTACTAAACCTATATATAAACATATCAAGGAACATGGTTGTTTATGATAAAGTAATCGCAGCTCATGTAAAAAACGAACTTCCTTTTATGGCTACAGAAAATATAATAATGGAAGGGGTTAAAGCTGGAGGGGATAGACAGGACCTTCATGAAGCAATAAGAGTTCATTCAATGGCTGCTGCAAACGAAGTTAAAGTTTATGGAAGAAGAAATGATTTATTGGATAGAATTATCAACGATCCTTTATTTAATATAAATAAGGATAAGTTAGACAAAATAATGGATCCATTGAATTTTATAGGAAGAGCGCCAAGTCAGGTAGATGACTTTCTAAGGGAATGTGTTTATCCAATTTTAGAACAAAATAAATCTCTAATAAATATTGAAGTGGATATAAATGTTTAATATCAAAAGAGTATAGCTCAGCTATACTCTTTTTGTTTGTATAAAGGGAAATTAAAATAGGAGAATTAATCCACAGGAAAATTGTGGAAAACATCAATTTTTGTTCAGATTTATGAATTTAAAAATTAATCACAAAACAACGCACATTATTAAGAGAGGTATAAT
>JAEXSY010000363.1 GCA_023440105.1 Bacillota bacterium | reverse complement strand
TTTCTTTTTTCCAATGCTCTGCTATGCCTGATATATCATCCGTAAGGTCTCTAAAAGTAAAATCCTTAAAGGCTGTATGTGTTGAAAGCACTGCTGTAGGTATAACTGATGTTTCAACTCCCATAGCCGAAATTACAGGCAGGGCTACAGTAAGGGAGCACTTTCCAACACAGGAAATATCCTGCACTGTTACTATTCGCTTCATTGCTTATCCTCCTTGTATACTCCTATACAATTCTCCATTCTTCCCTTCTAGTATAGGATTATTCACTTATTCTATTGTACTTTAAACTATAGAATTTTCAAATGTTTTTCTCAACCTATAATATTTTATCTATAAAGGCTCTGCCTAAAAAATATTTAAGCAGAGCCTTTAGCTGATTTATTTATATTCCTTAGCCTCTTCTTCTCCCTTTAAAACCCTGAGTCCTCCTTGGGCTAAGGCAAGCATCTCATCCTCTCCAGGATATACTACTATCGGTGCAATCCAGGCAGTTCTTTCACTGATCTTATCTGTTACAGTCTTTCCATAAGCGATACCACCAGT
Organism: Bacillota bacterium; assembly: GCA_023440105.1. Lineage (GTDB taxonomy): Bacteria > Bacillota > Clostridia > Clostridiales > Clostridiaceae > JAEXZL01. The sequence goes on along the minus strand of JAEXSY010000363.1, from coordinate 5,483 downwards.
AAGTATTATTGCATCTACATTCCCTTTTAATACTGATGAGCATTCACCTATAGACTTTCCTACCTGATAGCAGAAAGCTTCAAATATGAGGGAAGCTTTTTCCTCTCCCTTCTTTGCGGCCTCCTCTACTTCTCTAGCGTCATTGGTGCCCAAATAAGCCACAAAGCCACCCTTACCGCAAAGCTTTTTTAATATCTCTTCCTTGGTATATTTTCCACTGAAGCACAGCTTTACTAAATCCCCTGTAGGCAAACTTCCAGCTCTTTCTGGTGAGAAAGGACCATCTCCATCTAAAGCATTATTAACATCAATTATTCTTCCTTTCTGATGAGCTCCTACCGATACTCCTCCCCCTAAATGGGCGACGATTAAATTTAATTCCTCATAAGGCTTTCCCATTTCTCTTGCATACCTTTTCGCTACAGCTTTTTGGTTTAGGGCATGAAATATACTCATTCTATTTATCTCTGGCATCCCAGATATTCTAGCAACCTCATCCAGTTCATCCACTACTACAGGATCCACAATAAAAGAAGGTAGATTATAGCTTCCTGAAATTTCTTTAGCAAGTAAGCCACCTAAATTAGAAGCATGCTGTCCTTGATACCCTATTTTCAAGTCCTCAAGCATAACCTCATTGACGCTGTAGGTACCACCTACCATAGGCTTTAAAAGCCCTCCTCTTCCTACAATAGCATCCAAATCACTTATCATTATTCCCTTATTTTCTAAAACCTCGATTATTATATCTTTCCTAAAATCTAGTTGTGAGAAAATGCTTGGATACTTATTTATTTCCTCCGTGCTGTGTCTTATAGTTTCTATAAGCAATGGATTCTCATCCTCGTATACCGCTATCTTTGTTGAAGTGGATCCTGGATTGATAATTAATAATTTGTAGCCCATTTTTATTCCCCCTATTAAGCTAGTGAATTACTTATTTCCTGCGACTAAAGCAGCCAGTGCAATGGAATTTACTTTTGTTTCAAAGGAGTCTGCCCTGGAGGTAAGTATAACAGGAGCTGAAGTACCTACAAGGATCCCACCATTCTTAGTTTTTGCAGTATAAGTCAGTGTCTTATACATAACATTAGCACTTTCAATATTGGGCAGAAGCATGATGTCTGCTCTTCCTGCTACTGGCCCAGATATCTTTTTATGTTCTGCTGCCTCTATAGATATGGCATTATCTACAGCCAATGGTCCATCAACCAAGCAGCCCTTTATCTGTCCTCTATCATTCATTTTTGATAGCATGGCAGCATCGTTGGTAGCAGGCATATCAGGATTTACAACCTCTACGGCACAGATAGCTGCAACCTTAGGCTCCTTAATTCCAATTGCCTTAGCTACCTCTACTGAATTATTTAATATATCTACCTTTGCCTTTAAATCTGGATAGGTGTTAAAGGCTGCATCAGTTAATAATATAAGCCTGTCTATACCTTCTATTTCAAAGACAGCAACATGAGACATCAGTCTACCAGTTCTCAATCCTATTTCTTTATTTAAAACGCTTCTTAAAAAGGTAGCTGTATCTAAAAGTCCCTTCATCACCATATCTGCATAACCATTAGATACAAGCTCTACAGCCTTTAAGGCAGCCTTATTAATATTCTTTTCTTCAATAATTTCAAATTTAGATAAATCCATATCAAGCTGTGCAGCTATTTCCTCGATTTTTTCTCTATCTCCCACCAGAACTGCGTCAGCTATTCCTAACTTTTTTGCTTCAGCTATTGCTTCAAGAACAGGCTCATCCTGTGCTACAGCTACTGCTACCTTTTTTACAATTCCTGCTCTTGCTTTTTCTATCAAAGTCTCAAAACCGCTCACTCTAAAGCACCTCGTCTTCGTATATTTTTGCTGCTTCTTCTCCCGTAAGAACCCTTAAAGCTCCCATAGCCAAAGATTCCATCTCATTTTCTCCAGGTACAACCTCCACCTCTGCAATAAAAGATACTCTTTCCTCAATCCAGGACATAAGGAGCTTTCCATAGGCTAAGCCTCCAGTTATTATGATTCTGTCCACCTTTCCCTTTAGAACCGTAGCCATGGCTGCGATTTCTTTGCTTATCTGATAGGCCATAGCTTTATAGATGAGCTCAGCCTCCTTATCTCCTTTTTCAATCCTTGCTACAACCTCTCTTGCATCATTTGTACCTAAATAGCCAAGAAGGCCCCCTTCTCTTGTCAGCTTTTTCTTAATCTCACCCTGTGTATATTTTCCACTGAAGCATAGCCTTACCAAGGCTCCTGCCGGAACCTCACCAGCTCTCTCTGGCGATAAGGGTCCACCTTCATTAGCATTATTCACATCTAATATTCGTCCTTTATAAACAGGAGCTATAGATATTCCCCCTCCTAGATGTGCTACTATTAACGAAGCTTCGGTGAAATCAATGTTATTTTTATCACAAATCTTTCTTGCTGTAGCCTTTATATTGAGAGCATGAACTAAAGATTTTCTTCTTACTTCCGGCAGACCTGATAGCCTGGCCTCCTCTAAAAATTCATCCACAGCTACAGGATCTACTATATATGCAGGAATATTTAAGTTCCTTCCAATATCATTGGCGATGATTCCTCCAAGATTTGAAGCATGCTGACCTTGATATCCTATTTTTAAATCCTCCAGCATTGCTTCTGTAACTACATAGGTTCCACCAGCCATCGGTCTTAATAAACCTCCCCTTCCAACAATGGCTCTTAGTCTCCCCATATGAAAATCTTGTTCCTTTAGCCAATTAAGTATAACCTCTGATCTAAAATCCTTCTGATGATAAATATCTTCAAAACCCATTAGGCTTTCCTTTGAATGAATAAGATTTTCTACTTTAATACACTCTTGTCCATTATATAAGGCAATTTTAGTGGATGTAGAGCCTGGATTAATAGCTAATATTAGATTTTCCTCCATCGTATGACCCCCATAATATTTTAAGTGATAACGTATACTTTCAATACATTCCTATTTTAACAAATTATTGTAATAAAAAAAATATATAAAAAAAATCCCTCACTTTACTAGTGAGGGATTGTTACTTTTCTCATATTCTATTAATTAAATTTCTAGATTATTAGTTAAATATTTTACAATGCGATAAATTTATTGCTATATTTTTCAATTATTCGCTCGGCCACTTTAAGTCCATCCACAGCAGCAGATATGATACCTCCTGCATAGCCAGCACCTTCGCCACAAGGAAATAAGCCTCTTACTGATATACTCTCTAAAGCTTCATTTCTTGTTATCCTTACAGGAGCTGATGTACGAGTTTCTATTCCCGTTAAAACCGCTCCATAATCTCCAAAGCCCTTTATCTTTCTATCAAAATCCTTCAATCCCTCCTTCATTGCACCAGTTACATAGGAAGGAAGAAGATTATTAAGGTTTGCTAAGCGATAACCAGGCTTATAACTAGGCTTAACAGCTAACAGCTTTTCGCTAGCTTTATCTTCAAGGAAATCTCCTAATAGCTGTACTGGTGCAGAATAATCCTCTCCTCCCATCTTAAAGGCCAAAGCTTCATAATATCTCTGAAACTCCATGCCTCTCAAAGGAGAATTGCCAGGAAAATCCTCTGAAGAAACAGTTACAACTATTGCAGAATTAGCGTTCTCTTCTCCTCTATCGTGATAGCTCATACCGTTAGATACTACTGTATTCTTTTCTGAGGCTGCAGCTACCACAACGCCACCAGGACACATGCAGAAGGAGTAGACTCCTCTATTAAAGGTAGGACTTGTGTATGTTAATCTATAATCGGCAGCTTTTAGCCTAGGGTGACCGGCAAAGCTTCCATATTGAGCCTTATCAATAAGTTCCTGAGGGTGTTCTATTCTTAAACCAATAGCAAAAGCCTTCTCCTCCAAAAATACTCCTTCTTTATAGAGCATTTCATAGGTATCTCTAGAGCTGTGACCAATAGCAAGTATCAATATCTCACAGGGGATTTCCTCCCCGTTCACGATAATTGAATAAACCTTCCCGTCCTTTTTATTAATCTTTTCCAGCTTTGAATTAAATTTTACCTCTCCACCAAGAGCAATGATTTCATTTCTTAAACTAGCTACTACCTTTTTAAGAATATCCGTTCCTACATGGGGTTTTCCCATATAAATTATCTCCTCTGGAGCACCAGCATCTGCCATGGCTTTAAGGATATAGCTGCATCTTTTATCCTTAATTCTAGTAGTAAGCTTCCCATCGGAAAAGGTGCCTGCCCCCCCTTCTCCAAACTGAACATTAGACTCAGTATTAAGCTCTGCACCTTTCCAAAATGCCGCTACAGTTTTGCTTCTATCTTCTACAGCTTCTCCTCTTTCTATTACAAGTGGAGAGTAACCTTCTCTAGCAAGCTTTAAAGCAGCGAATAATCCTGCAGGTCCAGTTCCCACCACAACCGGTCTCTTTAGGAGCCTTACTTCTCCCATAGCCAAACCTTTCTCTTCCTGGGTATATTCTAATACTACGTCTCTATCTTTTATTCTTCTCATAACAGCTTCTTCTTTATGAGACTCAATGTCTACACAGTAATTAAATTTAATGGAAGTCTTTTTTCTAGCGTCTATAGATTCCTTGATTATCCTCATCTCTTTTATATCTTCTAGGGCTATTCTGAGCTTTTTTGCAGCTTTATTCTTCAATTCCTCCACAGGTTCGTTAATGTCTAAAATTAAATTGTTTATCCTGATTGTCATTGGTACTCACCTCACTAAAACAGCTTGAAAAGTATATACCCTTCAAGCTGCTATTAATTACATATTATTTTATCATTATTCAGAAACGATAGTAATATTTACAAGCTCAGGAGCGTAATTCACTATCCTAACACCAGTCTTAGCAGTTGTCACAGTAACAGAGAGTTCATGAGTTCCATCTCTAAGTCCAGCGGCATTTACCTCTACCTTGAAGTCCTCAGCTGTAACCTCTTCCATTATAGCAGCTTCTGCCTCTGCTAATATGGTTACTTGGGCTGTATCTAGCTCACTACTAAAGCCTTCTGATAGGTTTGTTATAGAAATAGGTACAGTGAAGGTCTTTTGGACCTTTTCCACGGTATTAATTTTCACTAAAACTGTAGAATTATTCTCTACTAAAGATATTTTATCAGCAATAACAAGCTTCGCATTCACTTCACCATTTGACGGCAGCTTAGATAAATCTATTGGCTCCGTATCAATGGTGGTTAATGAATTGAGCACTTCCTCATCACCAATAACTTCTATCTTTTGAGGAGTTACCTCTATACTTTTTAACTGCAGCCCTGTGGGCAGCTCTCCTTGTGTTTTAACATTCACCGTAAGGAACTTTGACTGTCTTATAGGGACAGTTACCAATACATTAGTAGGCTCTACCTTAACATTGCTGACTAAATTGAAATCTTCATCTACAGGCTGTAGATTAAGACTTACTGTCTCATCACTTTCTGCATTGCTAATTTCTCCCCTAGCTAGGAGGTACTTTACCCTGTTAACAT
>JAEXSY010000426.1 GCA_023440105.1 Bacillota bacterium | reverse complement strand
TGATTAAATTCCTTAAGGAATAATATATTAAGAAAAGCAGGAAGTCTCCAAAATTCACTGAGGCTTCCTGCTATATTTTAGTTTCCGGAGCTTTCATATCTCTTTAAGCCTCTTGTCCACACAAAATATGAAAGGCAGGAAGCTATTATACTTATAAGGATTGTCATTAATATCCCTTCCAAAAACCCTTCCTTTCCTAGAAAATATGCCCCAGGAAAATACGCTGTAAAGGTGAAGGGAACTATAAAGGTAAGTAGAAATCTTATCCCCTTAGGATATATTCCTATAGGGTATTTAGTAAAGTCGCTAAGCTGATATACCATAAATAAATGAGCCTGAGCAAACTTGACCCAAAAGGCAATGCTAGCCACCGTCAGCTTAATTGAAGTATATATAATAGTTGCTGACAAAATTACCAGCAATAAAAGCAGTATCTTCACCGGTGTAAAGGAGAGGTCTAGATTCACCGCTGCGGTGATAAATAGCATAGTACCTATAGCTATTTCTCCCAGGCCATCGGGCTGAAACTTCTCTGCTATCAGTTGGAACAATGGATTTATAGGCTTTATCAGGTATCTGTCAAAGTTCCCTTCCACAATAATACTACCTGCCAGAATCCAAAGATTATCTGTAAATACATGATCTATCCCTCTGGGTATTTGAGCAAGTCCATAGATAAATATCACTTGATAAAAGGACCATCCCTGAAGGGCTGGTATTGTATTGAAAATCAACCTTACGAATATAACTCCTACAAACTGTACAAGTAAAAATCCCACAAGACCAACGATAAAGTCAGCTCTATACTCTACTAATATCTTTATATATTGCTTAAAGAACTGAAAATATAACTTTAGGTATCTCTTCATCCTTAGCCTCCTAATATAGTAATATTCTTCACCAAGGCCTTCCATATAAGCCTTGCAATCATAGCCATAATAACTACCCAGAAAAGCTGAAGAGCCAAGGCTTTAATTAGCTCTGCCCCTGCAAGCTTCCCTAAATATATCATCGTTGGAGTATAGATAAGAGAGCTAAAGGGAAAGAAGCCTATAATACTCTGGATAACCTTAGGGAAAAAGGTTATGGGAATTAGAGCTCCAGATAAAAGTCTCATGATGGCACCCATTACCTGAGACATCCCCCACATATTTGTTATCTTGAAGGACAATAGACCAAAGGCATAGCTGTAATAAAAGTTAATTATGAAACCAAGTAATAAGCTAACTATATATAATAAAATATTTCCAAGGCTTAAGCCCTCACCATAGCTATAAAGCAAAAGGGTTATAAGAGTAAAGGCCAGGATGAACACTATAATAAAGTTATAGAAAAAAGTACCTAAGGCCTGAAAAAACATCCTCATCTCATAGCTAACTGGTCTTATAAGGTTAATTCCTATAGAACCGCTCTTAACCTCCATATTAATCTCATAAGTGATATCTGCAGAGGTCATTAGAGCTGTTAAAAAGCTTATAAGGACATAGATTATCATCTCCTTTATGGTAAAGCCTTCAATTATAGCGGAGGAGGAGCTTACATAAATAGCTCTCCAGAGATAGTAGGTTACTGCAAGAACCATGGCTTCTCCCAATAAAAACATTAATACATTCCCCTTATAGGAGAGCTGTCTTTGAAAGACATTTAAGGTGAAGGGAAGATAGGTTTTAAATTTACTTCTTCTCATGGTTATACCTCATTTTTATATATTCTTTTGACAATATCCTCAATAGTAGTTTCAATAATAGAAAAATCAACTACATCTAAACGGCTTATTAAGGCTTTTGTAAGCTCAGTGGTGGATATGTTATTCTTATTAAACTTAATAATTGTCTTAATGCCTTCTGAGGATATCTGGGTATCACTCTTATGGAGCTTCTCAATAAACGCCTTCTCTTCTGAAGTGAGCTCTCCCTTTGTCTGAAGCTCTATAGTAGCCATCTGTCCAAACTGTCTCTTAAGATCCTGAAGATTCCCTTCATAAATTATCTTACCTGCGTCAATGATTATAATTCTATTGCAGAGCTCCTCTATATCATTTAGGTCATGGGTAGTAAGGATAACCGTTGTACAATATCTTTCATTTATACTCTTGATAGCTTTTCTAACCTTTTCTTTAACTAGCACATCCAACCCTATGGTAGGCTCATCTAAATATATCACCTTAGGATTATGGAGGAGCGATGCTGCTAAATCTCCTCTCATCCTCTGTCCTAGAGATAAGGTTCTTACAGGACTCAGTATAAATTCCTGAAGGTCTAACACCTCATTAAGAAATTCCATTCTTTCTGAAAACTCTTTTTCTGGAACTTCATATATATCTCTTAATAAAGAAAAGGACTCTGATAAGGGCAAGTCCCACCACAGCTGGGTTTTCTGTCCGAAAACTACTCCAATATCCTTAGCGTTCCTCTGCCTGTTTTCATAAGGCACTACCCCATTAACTAAAACCTCTCCTGAGGTTGGAGTAAGAATCCCTGTCATCATCTTTATGGTAGTGGATTTCCCTGCACCATTAGCTCCAATATAGCCAACTATCTCCCCATCCCCTATAGTGAAGCTGATATCATTCACTGCAGTTTTAATATTATATTCCTTAGAAAAAAATGATTTAATAGCCCCTTTGAAGCCAGGATATTTTTTAATCATTTTATATTCCTTTTTTAGATTTTTTACTTCTATCATAACTCTCACCTTCTTTACGTACTTATGTTCTCATGCACTAATATAAATATACCCCTTATTGTATAAATTGTCTATTATTACTTATAATGTAAATACGAATATGTTATTGACATATGCCATTAATTAGAGCTATAATTATATCAATAAATGGCATATGCCAAAATCATTTATGGGGTGATTAAATGCCTAGACCATTAAAAAGAAGGAGAATATGTGCTCTACCTCAAAACAGAACCTTTGGCCCCACTGACCTCCTGGGCAAGAAAGCAAAGATTATAACCATGACCCTGGATGAATATGAGTCTATCCGATTAATCGATCTAGAAGGAATGAGCCAGGAAGCCTGCGCTGAGAGCATGGGAGTAGCAAGAACAACAGCTCAAGCTATTTATAATAGCGCCAGAGTTAAGCTTGCAGAGTGTCTCATTAATGGTCATGAGCTCCGTATAGAAGGAGGAGAATACATCCTCTGCCAGGGCGAAAAGCTCGGCTGCAGCTGTAATCACTGTCATAAAAAAAGAGCTATATTGGAAATAAAAAATGGAGATGATTAACATGAAAATTGCAGTAACCTATGAAAATGGAGAGGTATTTCAGCATTTTGGACACACAGAACAATTTAAGCTCTACTCTATTGAAAATAATAAAGTAGTAGAAGAGAAGGTTATTGATACAAACGGCAGTGGCCACGGTGCTTTAGCCGGGTTGTTAAGCAATCTAGAGGTGGACACTCTCATCTGTGGAGGAATTGGAGGCGGAGCCAAGCAGGCTCTTTCAGCAGCTGGCATTACTTTATACGGAGGAGTTTCAGGAAATGCTGATGAAGCTGTATCTCAATTATTAGCTGGAAGTCTTTCTTATAATTCTGATGCTACCTGTAATCATCATCACGGCCATCATCATGAGCACCACCATAATGGCAGCTGCGGTCATGGTAGCTGTGGCTCCGGTAGCTGTGGAAACCATTAATTAATCTTGTGGATTTAAAAAGACAGAGCTTTGCTAGCCCTGTCTTTTTCTTGCTTCTATATAATATCTTATTATTTCTTTATTAAGGTTCCTTTTAACTCCGGCTCTAAAACATGCCTTATGAGATGATATATTAGCTCTTTATCCAGTTTTCCTGTGACTAACTCAAAG
>JAEXSY010000409.1 GCA_023440105.1 Bacillota bacterium | reverse complement strand
CTGAGCCAGGATCAAACTCTCAATTTAAAAGTTTGATTCTTCTCAAAATTACTTAAAAAAATTGCTGGTTTGTGTTTGTTCTAAACTTAGTTCTCTGTTCAATTTTCAAAGACCATTGCGGTTTTTTTCGTTAACCGCTTGATTATCTTACCACGCTTGTTTTCTCTTGTCAACACAAATTTAACATTTTAATAAATATTTCTTAAAATCTTTAATTTGTGTTAACTTTTAGGAATCAAGCTCTGTCGTTTTTGAATTTGTTCCCTCAAATGCGACTCGTTTATCTTATCACATCATTAATAATCGAAAAAAATAAAATTCCTCATAATCAGATGTTATCCTTACTATCTTATCTTTTACTTAATTTATCATAATTATACCCATATAGATACACTGGGAGTTGTTTACTTATTTTTTCTTAATTTTCCCCTTTGTTTCTACAGTTTTCTGTAATATTATTGATCTTTATTATATAGTTATCCATAGGAAACTTCCTTTTAAGCCCTTGGGAGCTCATATATCTTACAGTTCCAAAGACCTCCCGCCCCTTCCACGCTCTATCATGCTTCCCAAAGCACCAGGCTATACCAGCATAGGAAGCTGGTGCACCCCCATCTAAGCTATAGGTATTATTTAAGTATAGAGCAAAGTAAAAGGCTTCCTCAGGGGATAAGCTCCATTCCAGGATTTTCTTACACCAATACATCCTCATATACCCATGAATCCTTCCGGTAAATATGAGCTCTCTCTCCGCTGCATTATAATAACAATCATGGGTAACTCCTTGTTCTAATTCGTCTTTGGAGTAATTATAAGGTCTATAGTCCTCCTTATGACTTTCTAGAGTAGTCCTTGCCCAAAGAGGCAGAGCCTCAAATCTATCATAGTCTTCATTGTAGTAAACAAAATTTACAGCTAGTTCCCTTCGGATAATGAGCTCATCCAAAAAACGTATCTTTCCAGGAGAACTCACCTTGTCTAAGGCAAAGTATATATAGAGTGGTGATATCTGACCAAACCTCAAGTAAGCTCCCATGTAGGATGTAAAGCTCTGTGAGGGGTCGTTTCCCCTCTCTTCATAACTATCAAGACTTTTGTTTATGAATTCTTTTAACAGTTTTTTAGCCCTTTTTGTTCCACCTTTATAAAAAGGTGAAGCCTTTACTTTACTACTTATAGAAAGCTTATTTAAAAGCTCCGGAATACTTTCTAAAGATAGGCCTTCTAAGGGTAGTTCTATATATGTAGAAGGATATAAGCTGGGTCTTTCATTTAATGGAAGTATAAAGTCATATAGCTTCTTAGATATCCGTCTTCTAAAGGTGGCGGCAGAGTATTCCTCTTTAAAGGAGGCTTCTTCTACTGGCACTATTACATCTGTTTCAACCTGTATTAAAGGACACTCCATTATAGATGCAGCCTCTTCTCTCCAAAGCTTCTGCTTTCTACTATAACCTCTATCTACAACTACCAAAGCAGCTTCCTTAGATAAAATAGTAGCCCCCGCTTCAGGAGAAACATTTACTGCAAGGAGCCTAAGACCTCTTTTTTGAAGGGACTTATCTAACTCCTTAAGTCCCTGAAGCATAAATACAAAATGCCTCTCCTGAGCCTCTTCATGGAGGCAGTCCTTATTTATACCTATGTAAACTACTAATGGAATCTCAAGGCTATTTGCTCTATCGAGAGCATATTCCAGTGCATGGTTATATTCAGCTCTTTGAGAGCTTTCCATCCAATATACAACATATCGTCCTTCCTGATTTAAGTCATTATTATTTAAGCTTTTAATCCTCTCATCAACTATCATACTTTTTTCTCCCAAGCTATTACTTTCCGCTATCGGATAGATCCATAAGTTCTTCAGGATAAGGTTCCCAGATACTTTGATTTATCATAGCTTTATTATTAAACTTAATAACATATCCTCTTAATATATTTAAGGGAACTAAAGAAGGGAGTCTTCCAGCCTTAAAGCTCTCTATAGTCTTTAAGATAAACTCTCTTTCTTCCTTGGATATATCATTTTTAAAGCTATTATATATTTCTAAAAATACATTAATGTAATTAGTATATCTAGGTAGCCTACTGAAAGCTTTCCTTAAATGAAGAGAATACATTTCAGCTATTTTTTTAAATTCCTCAGATTCCTCTATAGCTTTAGGGGCTGTTAAAGGATTTTTTAGTCTTTCTTCTATAAAAAGAGAATGATTACTTATGGCAACCTTTAGGATAGCTTCTAAGCTCCTATACTCGCTTTGATTATATGCTTTTAGAAGAAGACTATTTTTTTGATGAAATTTTAAAAGCTCCGCAAGAGACTCCTCTTCCATGACTTTTTTAAAGTGATATAAGGTAAATAGCCTGGTCAAAAAATGCTCTCTTATCCTAAGATTAGATAATCTACCTTCATCCTCTATAGGGATATCCTTATACTTTTTTGAAAGCTCAGAGGCAAAAATACCCTTTCCAGCTCTTGCAGAGGCAGATTTGTCCTTTCCTTCATATATCCTAACATCCTTAATTCCACAAGAAGGGGATCTACTTTTTAAAATGCATCCATCCACAGAATCGATTTTATTAATGTATTCTTTAATAAAATTACTCATCTTATCGGTATAATCATTATTTTCTGAAGGCTCAAATACTCTAATGCCTTCAGGACTATTAACAAGTCTTATTGGCTTTCTTGGAGTAGGAAGGCCTATTCCAACCTCAGGACACACTACTTCTATATAAACATAAGGAGCAAGCTTTTCTATAAAAGGACACTTAATCATCTGACCATTATACCTGCAGGGTTCAAAGCCGAGACATTTACTTATTATAATTATAGGTCTATCTTTGAAGTCCATATGCATTTACCTCTCAAAATATCAGATTCATTTGTATAATTCCCAATCAGAAATACTTTATTCATGATATAAAAAAAGAACCAACATCCCCTCAAGGTTGTCGGTTCTTGGATTACCAGTTTTATATTTTTATTGTTTTATTATTAATACTTTATTATTTTTATTCTTTTTCTATTATTATATTACCACAAAATGGCCTTTTTTTCAAGTCTTGTAACTACTTTTTCTTAGGAGTAACCTATAAAAGAGGTGGTATTTATGATGGATAACTTTCAATTAAACCCAGTAAAAATGCAGCTTCTTTTAGAAATGCAGGAGCTACAAAAATGCAATGAGCTCTCAATGAAGTTTGGGCTTACATTGACAGAAGCACAGATACAAAATCTAATAGAAAGACGGTTTGAAGCTCTCAAGACCACAGGAAGAATTGAGTTTGGGGAAGGTATTTTAAAAAAGCTTATTTATGCCTTTTGTGACTCCCCTTATATTTTACAAGAGGATTATGAGAATACCCTCATAGAGCTGCAGGATTCCTTTTACTATTTCAAGAATGAATCCAAGGATTTAATTTCCGATGATGAGCTAATTGAATTTATGAAGGAACTTTTTGACGGAAGGGCTAAGGGTTCATTAGATTACCTAACAGGAGCCTCTTTAGCAGATTTATGCAGAAATACATCCTATGACTATAGAATTAGAGATAAGTATCCCTATGAACATGAATAAGGAGGTAAGGATGAAAAAAGATTTAATTCCTCTTAATGAGATTGGTTTTGAACAAAGAGAGCTATCGGAGGAAGAAATACAAAGCCTACAGCTTAAGCTATGGAAGCTGCTGATAAGAAGAACAGCTCTCTATACTGTAGGTGATAGCAGCTCTCTTCCCATTGAAACTGCAGAAGAGCTGCTTAAATCTATCTGTTTTCTTCTAAAGCTTCACTGGACAGAAAATCATATATCTCCAAATAGCCTTATAAGTGATAATGAAGAAACTATCTTAAAAGCTGCTCTCATCACAGCAGAAGAAAAGCTCAAGAATACAAGGGCTCTCTATGAAGCTTGTTATCTTGGATTACCTGAGATTGAAAATTACTATTTAATGGATACATTGATAAACTTAGCTCACTTTTTCAAGAAATATGATTATCAGTTCCTTGCCCATGAAATTCCCTGTAGTATTGATTACCCCCTTTGTCACCCGGTTTCCGAGAATACACTTGGAGTAGAATATGTGGCTGAATATCTACATAGGTTAATTCTTGAAAATACCTTCCTTAGAAAATTTGAGCCTAGAATAGTTAAAGAACTTCTGGGAGCTTATTGCCCCGACTATAAAGATCTTCTTATCAACCTCTATGAGCCGGTTCTAACTAATGCCCTTGGACTTTCTGTGCTTGGTATGGATCCAGGTAAGCTTGATATTAATCCATCAGATAGATTTCATTTACAAGAAACTTTTATCTTGAAGTCTAAGAAGGACATTAATAAAATTCTACAGGAAGGAACAAAGAGCTTATCTAAAAAGATAGGTATTGAGAATCCTGCAGAAATTAAATATATGCTAAAGGCTGCAGAGAAGCTTTCTCCTAGGGTTGCAGCTGCCATAGAATTTGGAGGCCTTAATGGAATATTTTTATCACTAAACTAATATCATAAATCAGTTGTTCTATGTCAGTGCAAATATAAATACCCCATATAGGAACTTTATCTTTCATCGTCCTATCTGGGGTAGCATATCAAAGCTTATTCACAATTAATATATTATTCTTCTTGCCCTCCATAACTTAGGTATAGGAGCTACCTTTATTCGTTCACCAGTCTGGGGAGCATGTATAAATT
>JAEXSY010000335.1 GCA_023440105.1 Bacillota bacterium | reverse complement strand
ACCTGTATAAGTCTATCCCTATCCCCATTAACATAAAGGTGGTCTCCTTCAAGAACTACATCCACCTCGAGCTTCTTGTGCTTGATTTTTGGTTCTAAATTAATTATACAAATCCTAATAATTTCATTAATATCAAATTCACTAAACTTAAGTACAAGTTTTCCAGCCTCCATGGCTGATAAATCTAAAAGCTCATTTACAAGTCTGGAAAGCCTCGTTATCTCATCATAAACGATTTTCATATAGTAGCCTTCTTTATCCTTCGGTATTACACCATCCATTATTCCTGCTACGAAGCCCTTTATTGAGGTAATAGGTGTCCTAAGCTCATGGGACACATTGGAGATAAAATCTCTTCTATTTTTCTCCACCTCCGCTAAGGAATCAGCCATGGTATTAAAGGATTCGGCCAGCTCCCCTATTTCATCATTGGTCTCTACATAAACTCTTTTATCCACTTCCCCTTTAGAAAGCTTTCTTGCCGCAACATTGATTTTTGATAATGGAGTTATTAATATTCTTTGAGCAAAATAATATATTACTATACTAGAGGCTGTAAGTGCTAATACAGCAGTTATCCAGATGATTGTATAAACCTTTTTTATTGGAGTCATAATATCCTCTGTTGGAATGGACATTAACAGCACTCCACTAAATACTTTTTCTCGAAATATCGGTGTAATATAAACATAGGATTTCCTGCCAAAGGACTCATCATAAACTGTTTCCTTTACAATAGAATTTCCTTCCATTAAAACATTAAAGTCATTCCCAATTCCAAGATATCCACCGGTTTGAAGAGTTCCATTAGAAACAGCCAATATCCCCCTGTTTCTTCCTGTTACAATAATATCTGAATTGGTGGTATTAGCTACAAAATTTATTATACTTTGAAGTTCTCCCAGAGCAGTGGCACTTTTATTATTGTACCAATCAACGAAGGCATTCTTCACCAGCTCGCTCTGTCCCTTTAGGAGACTTTCAGTTTCTTCATAATAATATTCTTCAAACCACATAGATAATACTGTTGCAATAATGATAAATGTAAAGGCAATTATAGCAGTAAAGGTTACTAACAGTTTAGAAACCAAACTGTTTTTTTTCATTTACTTAACCTCAAACTTATATCCTACTCCCCATACTGTCTCTAGCTGCCAGTTAGAACCTCCATGAAGCTTTTCTCTAAGTCTCTTAATGTGAACATCTACGGTTCTGGAATCTCCTGGGTAATCATACCCCCAAACCTCACACAAAAGCTGCTCTCTTGTAAACACTCTGTTTTTGTTGCTAGCAAGATAATATAGTAGTTCAAATTCCTTAGGAGGCATTTTTATTTCATCACCATTATAAGTAACATTATAAGAATTCACATCTATAGTAAGATCCGGATAAGTAATAGCTTCTTTAACACCAACTTCTACATTGTATCTACGTATAACAGCTTTAACTCTAGCTATGAGCTCCTTTGGTTCAAAGGGCTTAACTATATAATCATCAGCACCTAGCTCTAAGGCAAGTACCTTATCAAAGGTCTCTCCTTTAGCTGTCAACATTATTACAGGAGTTTCATTTTCTTTTCTAATCCACTTGAGTACATCAATTCCATCCATGCTGGGTATCATAACATCTAAAAGCACTAGATCAGGTTTATAATCCATGAACAGCTCCTGTGCAATCTTACCATTATGTCCAACTTTCGTATCATAACCAGAGCTTTCTAGGTACATTTTTATGACTTCGCAAATATTTTCATCATCATCTATTACCAATATTTTTCCAAGTATTCCTTCCATTTCACACACTCCTTTAGTTACTATTATTTGTACATCTATTTTTACTGAAACCCAACAAAATTTTCAGCTACTATTATAAATTTAACAAATTTATACTATATTTTATATAGCTTTTACCAAAAGTTACAAATATTTAAAAAGTCTTTACCTATGGAATCAAAATACTCTTATAAAGAAACAGCTGGTCATAGATAAAAAAGAGGACTCTATTAGAATCCTCTTAGTTTTATCTACGGTTTATTATAGGCTATTTTCAAAAAGCTTACTTAGAGGTACATCATCATATATTCTTCTAATAGCTTCAGCAAATATTGGGGCTACAGAAAGAGATGTAACCTTATGTAAATCCTTACCTTCAGGTAGATCTATAGTATTGAGCATTACTAGCTCTTTAATTGAGCTGGCATTAATTCTATCAAAAGCAGGTCCTGAAAGAACTCCATGAGTACAGCAGGCAAAGACTTCCTTTGCACCCAGATCTATAAGGGCATTAGCAGCATTGGCAATAGTACCTCCGGTATCTATCATGTCATCAATAAGGATACAGGTTTTATCCTTAACCTCTCCAATGATATTCATAATTTCTGATACGTTTGGCTTAGGCCTTCTCTTATCTATTATGGCAATAGGAGCATGAAGCTTATCAGCAAACTTTCTAGCCCTTGTTACACTACCAAGGTCTGGAGATACCACAACCACATCATCTCTATCTAACATATTCTTTTCCTTAATGAAATGCTTAGCTAAGATAGGTGCGCCTAAAAGATGATCTAAAGGAATATTGAAATATCCCTGAATCTGAGAAGCATGAAGGTCCATAGTAAGAACTCTATCAGCTCCTGCACTGGTAATAATATCAGCTACCAGCTTAGCGGTTATTGGATCTCTAGATTTTGCCTTTCTGTCCTGCCTTGCATAACCATAGTAAGGAATTACTGCTGTAATCCTTCCTGCTGAAGCTCTCTTGAAAGCATCAATCATTATAAGAAGCTCCATAATGTTATTATTTACTGGTTGATTAGTAGATTGAACAACAAATACATCTGCTCCTCTTACCGTTTCATTAATATCAACCTTAATCTCTCCATCACTAAAAGTCCCTACATTAGCATCACCTAGCGGTACTCCTAGAATATTTGCTATGTCTCTAGCAAGCTGCGGGTGAGAGTTACCCGCAAAAATTTTAATACTTTTCCCATGGGTTATCATAGGTGGAACCCTCCTTGATATTGTTATGAGTGTTAGTGTAAAGATAGCCAGTATCTTTATTCGCTCTTCTTTTTAAATAAACCTCTTTTCTCTACCCAACCATCGATATTAATCTGCTTAGCTCTAGCAATGGCCAAGCTTCCCTGGGGGACCTCCTTAGTAATGGTAGATCCAGCAGCTGTATAGCTATTATCCTTTACCACCACAGGAGAAACCAAATTAGTATTACAACCAATAAATACATTATCCCCTACAATTGTTTTATGTTTTTTATTGCCATCATAATTTACAACTACGGTGCCACAGCCAAAATTACAATCCTTTCCAACCTCTGCATCACCTATATAGGTCAAATGAGAAACCTTTGTGCCATCTCCAATGGTGGCCTTCTTTATCTCTACAAAGTCTCCTATTCTAGTATTTTTGCCGATAATGCTATCTGGCCTTATATAGGCAAAAGGACCAACATCTGTTCCTTCTCCTACCTGGCTGTTTAAGATAACAGAACCCTGCACCGTCACATTATCCTTTATTATACTATCACATATTCTGCAATTAGGATATAGTATACAATCTTCTCCTACAATAGTTTTTCCTTCAAGTACATTATTAGGATAAATAATTGTGTCCTGACCTATCTTAACATCT
This sequence comes from Bacillota bacterium, assembly GCA_023440105.1. Lineage (GTDB taxonomy): Bacteria > Bacillota > Clostridia > Clostridiales > Clostridiaceae > JAEXZL01. Next base: position 3,106 of record JAEXSY010000335.1, on the reverse strand, counting down.
ATACCGATATATGTGCTTTGAGGATCTATAATAGTTACTCCATTAGCCATATGCTTTTTATTTATTCTTTTTCTCATTATTTCTTCAACCACAGCAAGCTCACCTCGTGAGTTTACTCCAAGAGTTTCTTGAAAATCAACAGGAAGTGCTCCCAATCTTTTTCCCTGAGCCTTCAAAATCCCTATAACGTCAGTCAAATAATACTCTCCTTGAGAATTATTATTGGAGAGGAGCTTTAAGGAAGCTAAAAGCTCTTCTATATCAAATAAATACATGCCTGCATTTATTTCATTAATATTCAGCTCCGCAGGAGTACAATCCTTATGTTCTACTATCTTTATAACCTCACTGCCATTTCTAACTATTCTTCCATAGCCAGTTGGATCTGAAATAATTGAAGATAATAAAGTAGCAGAATTTTTTTCCTGCTCATGATAGGCTAATAAGCTCTTAACAGTGTCCACCTGTATAAGTGGTGCATCTCCGGTAAAAATTGCTACTGTACCCTTTTTATCCTTCAAATAATCCGCAGCACACATTACCGCATGCCCTGTTCCAAGCTGTTCTTCTTGAAGGGAGTAGCTTACTTCCCTAGAAGAAGTGTCTGATTTAACCCTTTCAGCTCCTTTTCCAATTATTACATTAACCTCATGAAAACCTGCTTCTCTCATAGTATCAATGACATGGTTAACCATTTCTTTGCCACAAACCTTATGAAGCACCTTAGGAAGCTTAGACTTTATTCTCTTTCCCTGACCCGCTGCTAATATTAAAGCGCAATTTATCATCTTTCCACCTCAGATTCATCAAATAATATCTCAGAATTATTTTAATCATAACATACTCTAACATAATATATTTTACCATAGAATTCAAGGCAATATAAGGCTATACTTTCACTAATAAATATCAAAAAAAAGAGAGCGTAAAGCTCTCTTTTAACTATACCTCTAGCACGCCTTCATTTACGTCAACTTCTTCATTTTTAACCCTTTCATACTCAGTTAAAATAGCCTCTTGAATCCTTTCCCTCGTTGAAGTATTGATAGGATGGGCTATATCCTTAAATTCTCCATCGGGAGTTTTTCTACTGGGCATGGCAATAAACAGTCCATTCTGCCCTTCAATAACCTTTATATCGTGAACTACAAATTCATTATCAAAGGTTACGGATACAATTGCTTTCATTTTACCTTCTGCAGAGATTTTTCTAATTCTTACATCGTTAATCTGCATATACTACACCTCCAAGTTGCGTTATCACGATACGTATTATTTCTCTATTTGTTCTTAATTCCCTCTTTTTTTATGAATATTTTTTAAAAATTTAATATTTATTAATAAATTTGAATATTTTTATACAATTTTAACTATTATACAAAGGAGAAAGGTGCATATTTATATTCCCATTATCATCCACAGAGGTAAATTCTAATATAGAAACCCTATCCTCCACCAATTTTCTTCCTGTACCTACAGTATCCACCAAGACACCAATCCCCACAAGCTGACTTTCGAACTCTCTGAGCAAATCCTTTATTCCTGCAGCAGTCCCCCCTGCTCTCATAAAATCATCAATAAAAATACATTTGGAATTCTTTTTTAGGCTTCTCTTGGCAAGGGACATATTTTGAATTCTTCCTGAGGAACCAGAGAGATAATTTATCGTTACTGTAGGACCTTCAGTAACTTTTGCTTCTCGTCTCACAGTTACTAAAGGGACTCCAAGATTTTTAGCCACCTCATAGGCCAGTGGCACTCCCTTTGTCTCCACAGTTACCACACAATCTACTTCTTTTTCATAGAAACAAGAAGCTAAAATTATTCCAGCTGTCCCAATTATCCTCGGATCAAACATAATATCCGTCATGTATATAAAGTTTCCAGGAACAACCCTGCTCTTATCTTTCAAAAGAGTACATAGCTCTTCAGCAAAAGCTTTTTTATCCTTCTCACTCATATTAGGAAGATACTTAACTCCCCCTGAAGCTCCTGCTATGGTTTCTACAACTCCACCATCAATTCTCCCCATAGCCTCTTTCACAATTACAATATCTTCACTTATTGTAGATTTCGCTCCTTTTAATAAATCGCAAAAATAATTATAATTTATCACTGTGTTTGGCTTGGCTGTTAAAATCCTTGTTATGGCTGACACTCTACTGTTTCTAGTAAACTTTTCCAAAATAATCACCTCTCATATTTATTAAACACGAATTATGCCCATCTTTTCTTCTACTAATATTCATATTTTATTCTATTTTGATTTATTTTACAATATGTAATCATTGTAAAAAGCAAAATTAAGCTTCTTATATATAGCACGTATAAATATACACTTATAATTAAGGACATTTACATTAAATGTAACAATTGATAATATATACATATAAATACATATAAGCTGAGGTATAATTATGAATAACAGGGTTATAGAAATATCCACCTCTGAACTTAGAGAGGGAATGGTAGTCAGCAAAGATTTTATAGTAAATAATTTAAGATTAATAAACAAGGATGTAGAAATTACTCATAGGATAGCAAATAAGATAAAAGAATACTATCCAGAGGAGCTTCTTGAGATTTATTATCCTGAAACGTCTTTATTTTCTTCAGATAAAAAAGGAACTAAAGAGTCAATTAAGAAAGCAGAGGAATTTTTTAAGAAGATAACTCATAATTGTTGTAAGCTATTTTCAAAGCTAGAAACCGAAGAAGATCCTGACATAAATCTAATTAGAGAGCTTTCCACAGATCTTCTTAACACAGATATTCAACAAGGACTTATAGTAAAAAATATTAGCGCTGTAAGAGAGCTAAAGGAATATAACCTCAGGCATTCAGTTAACACCGCCATTTTATCCGTACTTTTAGGGAGGTGGCTGGGATACTCTCAAAGGGATCTTAAGCTTTTATCCTACGCAGGCCTTCTTCATGATATAGGCAAAGAAAAAATACAAGAGGAGGTATTGTATAAAGCTGGTCCCTTAACTGAAGAGGAATACAAAATCATAAAACTTCATTCTCAGCTGGGATATGAAATTACAAAGAAAATACCTTTTTTAGATAGTAGAGTAGCTATAGCTGTCCTCATGCATCATGAAAG
>JAEXSY010000325.1 GCA_023440105.1 Bacillota bacterium | reverse complement strand
GCCTGTATATGAATCCAGAAATGGACTAGTTACTTCTGGAGAACCCTTGAATTTTTATAGTGAGAGAATACAGGGAGATAGGAAGCTGGTTATTTGTGGTGGAGGACATATTTCTATTCCTCTGATTACTATGGGTAAGCTTTTAGGCTTTTATGTGACGGTTATTGAAGATAGGGTTCTGTATGCTGATAACGCAAGGAGAGCAAAGGCTGATAGGGTTATCTGTGATAGCTTTGAGAAAGCTCTGCAGGAGATAGAGGGTGACTTTAATAGTTATTTTATTATTGTGACTCGGGGACACCGTCATGATCAGACCTGCCTGGAGGGGATCATTAAGAAGCAAAATGCTTATATAGGGATGATTGGCAGCAAATTGAGGGTTAAAAAGGTCAAGGAGGAGCTTATAGCCAGGGGTATATCGAAGGAAGCTCTAGATAAAATTTATTCGCCAATAGGTCTTAAGATAGGAGCTGAAACTCCAGAGGAAATTGCTGTGGCAATAATGGGAGAGATTATCATGGTGAGTAAAGACAAAAGGGAAGCTCAGGTATATTCTAAGGAAATCCTTTCAGCTATTCTCGATGATGATAAAGAGGACAAGGTACTGGCTACTATTATTGAGAGAAAAGGCTCAGCTCCAAGGGGTGTAGGAGCAAAGATGCTTATATATAGGGATGGGAGAGCACTGGGAACCATTGGTGGAGGCTGTGTGGAAGGGGATATTATTACTAAAGCTCGCTTTCAGCTCATAGATGGGGACAGGGCTCCAAGAATTTACAAGGTGGATATGACAGGAGCTGATGCAGAGGAGGAAGGAATGGTCTGCGGAGGTACTGTAAATATACTCCTGGAATGGGTGTAGAGTATGGAGAGGAAGCTTAATGGATATAAGGCTTTAATACTGGCAGCGGGATTATCCAGCAGGATGAAGGCTTTTAAACCACTTCTTACACTGGGGAATAAGACCATCATAGAACATACTATAAACAGATTCTTAGAGGCAGGTCTCCAGAATAGTGATATTTCAGTGGTTATAGGGAAGCAGTGGGAGGAGCTAGCACCTTTTCTGGATAGGCTTAGAGTATCCTACATAATCAATGATAGATATGCTACCAGTGATATGTTTCATTCAATACAGCTAGGACTTAGAAGTATGCCAGAAGATATCAAGGGAGTTTTACTGTCACCAGGGGATATTCCTCTTATTAAACCCAGTACTATTGCTAGATTAATAGAGGAAAGGGAGAGGACCTTCTTAAATATAATTATTCCATCCTTTAATAATAGAAGAGGTCATCCAATATTATTAGGAAAGGAAGTCATCTCAGAAGCAGCAGGCTATCAGGGGAAGGACGGAATGCATGGTTTTTTAGAGGAGAGAAAAGAGCTTATTCAATATATTAATGTAGAGGATAGTTTTATGCTCATGGATTTAGATAAACCAGAGGACTATAAGAAGGTCCTTGAGCTGTACAGTGAAGGAAGATTCCATAGGGGTGAGATTAATGAAAGAGATTGAAACCATTAAGGCTGTGGGTCATATCCTCTGCCAGGATATTACTCAGATTATACCAGGAGAGAAAAAGGGCCCTGTGTTTAGGAAGGGTCATATTATTAGAGAAGAGGATATAGAGGTTTTATTATCCGTAGGTAAGGAGCATTTATATATTTGGGAAAAAACAGAGGGGATTCTTCATGAAAATGAAGCGGCAGAAATCTTATATAGTATCTGCAGCGGTGAAGGTATGACAGGCTCTGATATAAAAGAGGGGAAGATAGAGATTTCCTCTCTCATAGATGGTTTTTTTAAGATTAATAGAGAAAAGCTTAAGGGTATCAACAGTCTTGGGGAGATGATAATAGCCACAAGGCATGGTGATACAGAGGTGAAAAAGGGGGATAAGCTTGCAGGAACGAGAATAATCCCTCTTATTATAGAAAAGGAAAAGCTGGACAGGGCTGTAGAAATAGGAGCTGGGGAAGGAATTCTTAAGGTGCTTCCCTTTAACTATAAAAAAGTTGGAATTGTAACTACAGGCAGCGAGGTCTTTAAAGGAAGAATTAAAGATAGCTTTGGGCCAGTGCTTAGGGATAAGCTTTCATATTATCCCACAGAGATTCTAGGACAGAGAATCACTGATGATAATAAGGAGGATATAAGAGAGGCCATAATGGAATTCCTTGAGGAAGGGGCGGATATGGTTATCTGTACTGGAGGCATGAGTGTTGATCCTGATGATAAAACCCCAGGGGCAATAATGTCCACAGGAGCAGATATAGTTTCCTATGGAGCTCCAGTGCTGCCAGGATCCATGCTTCTTCTATCCTATTATTCTATGGCTGGAAGAGTAATACCTGTTTTAGGTCTTCCCGGCTGTGTAATGTATGCAAAGAAAACTATATTTGATCTCATTCTGCCACGGCTTATGGCAGATGACCCTATTTCAAAGGAAGATCTTGCAGCATTAGGAGAAGGGGGCTTATGTCTTCAGTGTGAGGTCTGCACCTATCCTAACTGCGGCTTTGGTAAGGGCAGATAGGAGTAGGTTATGAACAAAAAAGTGCCTTTATATTTGATATTAATTGCTGCTATTATTTCTCTTTTCACTGGCTGTAATCTTAAGGTTGCTAAAGCTAGAGAGAAAAGCACTACTCTATTAGTGGCAGCTGCCGCCAGCATGGAGACTGTTCTAGAGGAGGCTGTAATCCCTATTTTTGAAGAAAAGTATTCTGACATTGATGTTTTAGGAAGCTATGATGCTTCCGGAAAGCTTGCTCTTCAAATTCAGGAGGGAATACCAGCAGATATATTTCTTTCTGCCAGCATGAGCCACATGGAAGACCTTCAAAAGAAAGAGCTTATCAAAAAGGAAAATACAGTTAATCTCCTAGAAAACAAGCTGGTGCTCATAGTACCAAAAGCCTCCAAGGGAAGCTACAAAACCTTTCAGGACATAAGTAAAGCAAAAACTATAGCTATTGGTGACCCCTTATCCGTTCCAGCAGGGGAATATGGAAGGGAAGTGCTAGAGGCTATGGGGCTATGGGAAGAGATATATGAAAGAGCAAGCCTAGGGACCAATGTAACTG
>JAEXSY010000319.1 GCA_023440105.1 Bacillota bacterium | reverse complement strand
CCGTATATATCAGGGGGATTTTCTCTATATTTAAGCTCTGCGGTTAAGTCCTCTATTCTAATATCCTGAAAGCTCCATTCCTCTAAAAGATTTAAGGCTTTTCCTCCAACCTTAATAGTCCCTTTTTCTCCCAATATATATAAGGTTTCCTCAAGGTTATCGGGAAAAACATTAACGGTTCCTTCAATAAGACCATAGGCTCCGTTTTGAAATTTGATTATAGCAAGCCCTAAGTCCTCAGCTTCAATATAAGGATGATTAATATTATCAATTAACCCCGTTACCTCCTTAATATCATCGCCCATCATCCACCGGAGCATATCTATATTATGAATACACTGATTCATAAGAGCGCCTCCATCACTTTCCCAGGTTCCCCTCCAGGAGGCTTGATCATAATACATCCTGCTTCTAGACCATAATATATGGGCAGAGCCATAGAGTAAACGACCTAAACGATGCTCTTCTACAGCTTCTCTTACCTTCATAATAGCCTTATTAAATCGGTTTTGATGACATACGGCTACCTTAACACCTTTGTTTTTTGAAGTGTCAATGATTTTATCTGCCTCCTCTAGATTTAGAGCTATTGGCTTCTCTATTATAACATTAGACCCTGCCTCTATGCAGTCTAGGGCGATTCTTCCATGGCTGCCGTTATCGGTGCAGATGGCTATTATATCAGGAGGGGTTTCCTGTAAAAGTAGCTTATAATCTGTGTACTTTCTAACGGGAGTATAGAGACTGATTTTGTCATACTTTTCTTCTAATCTCTGTTCGTTTATATCACAAAGGCAGCTTATTCGTAGGCCACTTTTATATGCTGCCTTTAAATGGTTTGATGAGATTCTTCCGCAGCCAATAATTCCATAGGTAAGACTGTCCATTTTTACACCTCCTATAACACCTCAATATTATCTCTTGCTTTAATTTGAGCCATTGCATTTTTAGCATCAAAGATAACAGAAGAATTTTTCAGAACAAAGCTATAATCTATGCACCTATGACCAGTAAGTATTAAGGTGAGATATGCTTCATAACTTACCATTCATTATATTCACCTGAGTTATAAGTGGTACTTAGTTATATCATAGCTTTTAACAATAAGATATATTTATTTTACGATCTATTTAGTAGAGGTAAGGAAGCCGCTTATATTGTTTATCATATAATTGATGAGATAAGTGAGAGGTCGGATTTGGAAGAGGGGAAGAGGTATTATGTTCTACATCCCATAGAGGATGCAAAGGTTAAGATAAGTGTTTAGGTAGATAATGGTAAAATAGGTATATTGGAACGTTTAAATAGGCAAGAGGCAGAGAAGAGAATTTCTTTGCAGAGCTTTCAATAGAACTTGATACCACCAATGAGGATATAGAAAACAGGGTTAACGAGATAATAGCTAATAGTGAAGAATAAACTATAGAGAAGAGGGTTATTATGAATATTAATAATGAGAAACAGGCTGCTTTAGAAGCAGCAATGAAGCAGCTGGAGAAACAGTATGGTAAGGGCTCCGTGATGAAGCTGGGGGAACATTCTAAGATGGATGTAGAAGCTATCCCATCAGGGTCTTTGGCCTTAGATATAGCTCTTGGAGTAGGAGGAGTACCTAAGGGAAGGGTTATTGAAATTTATGGACCAGAATCCTCAGGGAAAACCACTGTGGCACTCCATGTTATAGCGGAGGTTCAAAAGAAAAATGGAGCCGCTGCCTTTATTGATGCTGAGCATGCTCTTGACCCTGCCTATGCTAGACGCTTAGGAGTTAAAGTTGATGATTTAATAGTGAGCCAGCCAGATACTGGGGAGCAGGCCTTAGAGATTACTGAGGCTTTAGTGAGGTCCAATGCCATTGATGTTATAGTTGTTGATTCAGTAGCAGCCTTAGTTCCTAGAGCTGAAATTGAAGGGGAGATGGGAGATTCTCATATTGGTCTTCAAGCAAGGCTAATGTCTCAGGCTCTCCGTAAGCTTACCTCATCTATTAATAAATCTAAATGTATTGTGATCTTCATAAATCAGTTAAGAGAAAAGATTGGTGTTATGTTTGGTAGCCCTGAGACAACCACAGGAGGACGTGCTTTAAAGTTTTATGCTTCTGTAAGATTGGATATAAGGAAGATAGATACTATAAAGGCTGGAGATGAGTTCTTAGGAAGCAGGGTAAGGATAAAGGTTACAAAGAATAAGGTTGCTCCTCCCTTTAAGCAGGCTGAGTTTGACATAATGTATAATGAAGGAATCTCTAGAGTAGGGAATATAATAGATGTAGGAGTTAAAGAAGAAATAGTAGCTAAAAGTGGAGCTTGGTTTGCATATAAGGATACACGTCTGGGACAGGGTAGAGAAAATGCTAAGGTTTATCTTAAGGAAAATCCTGAGCTTGCCATGAAGATTGAAAATGAAATCAGAAAGAAATACAACCTTCCTCAAATAGAGACAACTCAAGAAATAGAGGTGTCCTAAGAATCACATTCGGTCACATTAAGTTATCAGTAGAATATAATATGTTAACAGGCTATTTGTTGGGAGTATGATGTTTATGGTAGACAAAGAGTTAAATTACAAAAATACCGATATTGTGTCTTTTGAGCCTTGTCAATTTGTTAAGGATATATTTGTAAAAACTTCTGTAAGTTCAAGCCAAGAGGATTCTGATTTCTATACCTTAGAGGATATAGCTATTATCCTTATATTATTTATATTGTTATTATCCTTAAGAGATAGCTACTCTCTATCATAAACATTTTATAATATACATTGGCTCTGTTAATGAATTTATAAGGTTGTGATCAAAAGTGGAAAACAAAAGCTTGTTTGAACAATTTTCAGATTCACAGGAAGATATTAACTATGAAGATTTCATATCACCTCCACCAACTAAGGAAGGCTGCTGTAATGCTTCAGAGAAGGATGTTGAAATGTCCTCCTGTGAATTAATACACAGTAAGGATATAGACTTTAATCTGGATTGTCAGGGAAGACTATTAAAGGTTAAAGCTAGGGTTCAAGGTGTTTGCCCAAATAAAAATGTTACTGTAGGCGTATTGATATTCGAAAACAATAAGCTTTTGACCTTTAAGGTGCGGGAGGTATTTACAGGAGGCAGGGCAGGTGATAGGTGTAGAGATTTAGACATTGGCGACTTCTGCTTTGTATTTAAGGAAGATAATCCTTGTTCATCCAGATGCTTTACTGTAAAAGTTATCGCTAACTATACTAATATATGTTAGCTAAAAATTATTAGGAGCTCTTTAGGCTCCTAATTCTACATATATTTAAACAAAGGAAGGATAGGTATTATGGATGTTTCAATTATTATACCCTGGAAGGGTGAAGAGGATTATTTAAATGTAACCTTAGAGTCCTTATATAACACAAAAAATACAATGGATTTTGAAGTAGTCATAGTTTCAAATTTTAATATAGATGAATCTCATAATATTTTAGATCTAAACAAGGAAAGAAATGTTCATATAAGAATGGTTTCAGCGAATAATCTTTCCATAGGACAGGCTAGGAATTTGGGAGCAGCCTGTGCCCGAGGAGATTATTTATTTTTTGGTGATGACCACCTGGTATTTACTGATTATTCACTGGACAATTTAGTGATTAACCTTCAGCTGTCTGGTGGGAATTGTATAACTCCAGCTATAGAGGATACCTATACAGGAATAGTTGGATATGGTGGTACTTTCAATAAGAATTTAGATTATCTTTGGCATTCAAAGCCTTTATTACCCATAGAAGAAGTGCTTTTAGCACCAGGCTATGGAATCCTTATGAAAAAAAGCTTTTTTCAGGAGTTTAAAGGGTTTAATGAAAACTTTATGAAATGTGGCGTTGAGGACTATGAATTCTCCTTAAGGCTGTGGTTTTTTGGTTATAAATTAGTAGTTGATAGTGAAACAATATTAAAGCATTCATCAATAACTAGTAATTTATATAAAGTAAGTCATTCAGAACTGATTTATAATTACCTTGTTTTAAGTTATTTGCTTTTTGATGAGGATAGTTTATCTAGGGTTCTTGAAATATTCAGGACAAACTACCACTTTAATAATGCTCTTTCGCTATTAATGGAAAGAAGTAGTTTGATAGAGGATAGAAAAAATAATCTTCAATATAAGACTGTAGAAGATAAAAAACTATTTGATAAGTTCTCCATTACTTTCTAGTTCATATTTTTATCTGGAGGAGTTTATGATGTTTCGACGTTTTTTTTTAAAAGATATAGATGTATCGATAATATTACCATGTAAGGATGAGGGAAGTCATTTGAAAGGTACTGTAGATGGTATGCTTCAAGCTAAAACAAACCTTTCATTAGAAATAATTGTAGTAAATGATAATTCTGCTGATGGATGTTATGATTTTTTGTTAGAGGATAAGGAGAAATATAAAAAAGTAAGACTCTTAATAGCTTCTAACTTAGGGATTGCTGGAGCAAGAAATATAGGTGCCTCTATAGCTAGAGGTAAATATTTGTTTTTCTTTGATGCTCATATATATGTAGAAGATTATTGGATGGATAAGCTTATTAATACCATGGAGGAAAATTGTGCTGATGCCATAACCCCTACAATGAAGGATATGGCTGGAAATGTTGTAGGCTATGGAGGGACCTGGAACCAATATTTAACCTTCACCTATTTAGAAAAGCCTAGTAGAAATGGAGCGGAGATTCCATTGTCCCCAGGAGGAGCCTCTGTTATTAAGAGAAAGGTCTTTGAGGATGTTAATGGCTTTGATAGACATTATGGACCATGGGGCTATGAGGATCAGGAAATGTCCTTAAAGCTATGGCTTTTTGGCTATAAGATTGTAGTGGATACTGAAGTTTCTGTACGACATTATTTTAAAGAAGAGCATAATTATGAAATTGATTATTCTTCGATAATTTATAATTATATATGGATGATATACTCCCATTTTAGCCCTCCAAATATAGAGAAGGCTTTAATTAGATTTAGCACAGATCCGTTATTTTCTCCACCCACAGCTGCGGTTCTTGTGGATGAAGAGCTGTTCAAGCAAAGGAGAGAGTACTTTGATAAAAGGGTTATATCTGACCAAGATTTCTTGGATAAGTTTCACATCATCTTTTAATTTTTATGGGGGTTATCATAACGGTTATTAAAAAAGCTTAAAGAAGTAACTTAAGGAAGGAAAAGCTCATATTTAGAGAATAAGAGCTGTACCTTCCTTTTTTTCCACTTTTTATTTCTTACTTAAGCTATAAAATAATATATAATGTAGTTATAATGTAATCAGATTTAAATTTATCAGGAGAGGTTTTTTATGGCGACTATGAAAAAAGTAAATGAAATTTTCAGCGACTATCCTAGTCGGGGAAATATAACAACTGCTATAGTAGAGTCTGCAGTACTTAATAAACGAAATAGAACCATAGAAGTTAAGCTTTCCTCTGATAAGTACATAGAGGTTAGGGAGTTTGATAGCCTCAGAGCTTTCATTAATGAAAGGTTTTCTCTTGAGGATGCCTTTATCACGGTAAATTACCAGGAGGGCGTTGTGAGAAAGCCCATGGAGGAGGAGCTTAAGGACATAGTCTTTTTGGTGGCAGAGAGATATCCAGCCTTGAAGGCTGTGCTCACCAAGGATTGTACCTTTGCTGTTCAGGGAAGCTCTATTAACTTCACCTTCAATATGGGGGTATCAGGGTTTTTTAGAGCCATGAAGTATGACCTGAAGATACAGGAAGCCATAAAAGGAGTTTATGGCTCTACCTATAAAATTAACTTTATTGATGCAATAACTCCAGAGGAGCTCTTTAAACAGCAGGAGGAGCAGAGAGCCAAGGAGCTTCTTATGATTCAAAAGGAAATTAAGGAGGCAATGAGTAATTCTCCAGCACCTGCACCTAAGGAAGTAGAAACCACTGCTGGTGGTGAAGGGGGCAAAAAGGGTGATCCATTCCTTATCATGGGAAGAAGCACTAATATTAAACAGCCTATTATAAAAATAACTGACATAACTCCTGATGAGGGAAGAGTAGCCCTTCAGGGAGAAATATCTAATATAGAAACCAGAGAGCTGAAAAGTGGAAAGACCCTTATATCCTTTGACCTATATGATGGCTCCAGCTCCATGACCTGTAAGGCCTTCTGTAAGCCTGGGGAATTTGAAGAGGTTTATAGCAAGTTAAGCAAGGCTAAGGGAGTGAAGCTTGTAGGTAATTCTGGCTACAGCAAATTCTCTGAAGAGGTTGAGCTCATTGCCAACACCATAGTAGAAGCAGAGGGAATCAAGAGAGCTAAGAGAATGGATAGGGCTGAGGAGAAGAGAGTAGAGCTTCACATGCATACTCAGATGAGCCAGATGGATGCCATGTCCAGTGCCAAGGATTTAATTAAGAGAGCCATGAGCTGGGGAATGAAATCCATAGCTATTACAGACCATGGGGTAGTGCAGGCCTTTCCAGAGGCTCATAAGCTTTTAGGAAGGGATAATCCTGATATGAAGGTCATCTATGGAGTTGAGGCATATTTAGCCCCTGATAAAAAACCTTCTGTAACTAACTCAAAGGGTCAGGACATAGATACTACCTATTGCGTCTTTGACTTAGAAACTACAGGCTTCTCTGCCGTAACGGAAAAAATCACAGAAATAGGTGTGATGAAGGTTCAAAATGGCAAGGTAATTGATGAATTTGCCTGCTTTGTAAATCCTGAAAAGCCTATTCCTGCAAGGGTCGTAGAGGTAACAAACATAACTGATGATATGGTTAAGGACGCTGAAACCATAGATAAGGTATTCCCTAAGCTTTTAGACTTTATTGAAGGAAGTGTTCTTGTAGCTCATAATGCAGAATTCGATATAGGCTTCTTGAAGCAGAATGCAAAGGTCTTAGGCTATGATTTTGACTTTACCTATGTAGATACCCTGTCTCTGGCAAAGGACTTATTCCCAGAATTTAAGACCTATAAGCTGGGTAGGATTGCTAAGCACCTAGGGATAAAGGTAGAGGTAGCCCATAGAGCTTTAGATGACGTTAATACCACTGGTCAGGTCTTCAATGTTATGCTGGAAAAGCTCCAGGAAAGAGGGGCGAAAACTCTTGAGGATATTGATATCTTTGGCTCTGATGAGGAGTCAAAAAAAGAGGAATACAAAAAGCTCAGGACCTATCATGCCATTATTTTGGCAAAGGATTATGTGGGTTTAAAGAACCTGTATAGGCTTGTATCCTTAGCACATGTGGATTATTTTTATAAAAAGCCCCGTATTTTAAAGAGCTTATTTAAAAAGTATTCAGAGGGCTTGATTATTGGCAGTGCCTGCAGTGAAGGTGAGCTTTATCAAGCTATTCTCTTAGGTAAGTCTGATGAAGAGATTGAAACCATAGCAGAGGATTATGACTACTTAGAGATTCAGCCCCTAGCAAATAATGATTATTTAGTGAGAAAAGAAGAGGTTCCTGACAGGGAATACTTAAAGGTGATAAATAAAAAGATTGTGGCCTTAGGAGAAAAGCTCAACAAGCCAGTGGTAGCTACTGGTGACGTGCACTTTTTAGATCCTGAGGATGAGATTTATAGACGTATACTGGAGGCAGGTCAGGGCTTTAAGGATGCGGATAATCAGGCTCCTTTATACTTAAAGACCACTGATGAGATGCTTGAGGAGTTTTCTTATCTAGGAAGAGATAAGGCTTATGAGGTGGTGGTTACCAACACCAATATGATTGCTGATATGTGCCAGCAGATAAGCCCCATCTCTCCAGAGAAATGTCCTCCTCATATAGAAGGCTGTGAGCAAACTATTAAGGATATTGCCTATGGAAAGGCTCATGAGCTCTATGGAGACCCACTGCCAGATATTGTACAGAAGAGACTGGATAAGGAGCTGGATTCTATAATTAAAAATGGCTTCTCCGTTATGTATATCATTGCTCAGAAGCTTGTTTGGAAATCCAATGAGGATGGCTATCTTGTAGGCTCCAGAGGCTCTGTTGGCTCCTCCTTTGTGGCCAACATGACTGGAATCACTGAGGTTAATGCTCTTCCACCTCATTACAGGTGTCCTAACTGTAAGTATTCAGACTTTGAAGACCATGGCTGCAAGATAGGCTTTGACCTTCCTGATGCCGATTGTCCTAAATGCGGAACCAGGATGGAAAAGGATGGAATAGATATCCCCTTTGAAACCTTCCTGGGCTTTAACGGTGATAAGGAGCCGGATATAGACCTTAACTTCTCTGGAGAGTACCAGGCCAAGGCACACAGATATACTGAGGTTATCTTCGGTAAGGGAACTACCTTTAAGGCAGGAACCATTGGTACCATAGCAGAGAAAACAGCCTTTGGTTATGTGAAAAAATACTTTGAGGAAAAGAACATTAATGTGAATAAAGCAGAGATACTGAGAATTTCTAAGGGATGTACAGGAATAAAAAGAACCTCAGGACAGCATCCAGGTGGAATTATCGTTGTACCTAAGGGAAGGGAAATCTATGAATTCTGTCCTATACAGCATCCTGCCGATGATCCTAATTCAGATATAATAACAACCCATTTTGATTACCACTCCATCGATCAGAACCTTCTGAAGCTGGATATTCTGGGTCATGATGACCCTACGGTAATCAGGATGCTTCAGGACCTTACGGGAGTGGATCCTCAAAAGATACCTTTAGATGATAAGGAGACAATGTCTATCTTCTCCTCCACTAAGGCTTTAGGAGTTACTCCTGATCAGATAAACTCTAAGGTTGGGACCTTTGGTGTCCCTGAGTTTGGTACAAAATTCGTTAGAGGCATGCTTTTAGACACAATGCCTACTACCTTTGCTGACCTTATATGTATCTCAGGACTTTCCCATGGTACAGACGTTTGGCTGGGTAATGCTCAAACCCTCATCGAGGCAGGAACCGTAACCCTTAGTGAGGCTGTGTGTACAAGAGATGATATCATGACCTATCTGATAAAGATGGGCTTACCACCAAACTCTGCCTTTAAGATCATGGAAATAGTCCGTAAGGGTAAGGCTCTCAAGGACTCTAAATGGCCAGAATATGAGGAAATGATGAGGGAGCATAACGTACCTGAATGGTATATTGACTCCTGCCGTAAGATAAAATACATGTTCCCTAAGGCCCATGCGGCTGCATATGTTATGATGGCCTTCAGAATAGCCTGGTTTAAGGTTCATATTCCAAGAGCCTATTACGCTGCCTACTTCTCCATAAGAGCTAAATCCTTTGATGCTGAATACATGATTTTTGGCAAGGAAAAGGTAATAGCCAAGATGAAGGAGATTCAGGCCATGGGAAATATGGCTACACCTAAGGATAAGGATATGTACGATGACCTAGAGATTGTTCTTGAGATGTATGAAAGAGGGATAAAGTTCCTTCCCATAGATCTCTACAAATCCCATCATAACCGCTTCCAGCTAGAGGAGGAAGGCCTAAGACCACCCTTTAACAGCATAGCTGGTATGGGAGGCATAGCTGCAGAAGCTCTTTATAATGCTGCTCAGCACGAGGAGTTTAATTCCATTGAGGACATCAAAAAGAGAGCTAAGCTGGGTAACTCCGGTATAGAACTTTTAAGAAAATTCGGCTGCCTACAGGGACTACCTGAGAGCGACCAGATGTGCTTCTTTGATGCTATATAAACATAAGAATAAGCTGCTACATCTTAATGAAGGTATACTTCATAGGTGTAGCAGTTTTTTTATTGAAAGGGTTTATAAAGTTTTCGTTTTCAAAAGCTATTACTTGTGATAAATTTTCATTAAAGGAAAGTTGTGTAAAAGTATTTTGGCTATACATGGAGTTATTTTTATATCTTAGACATAAAAATTGAGGAGGATAGGTTTATGGCTATAATTTTTAATGAAAAGGAAAAGACTTTCACTTTGCATACAAAAAGCAGTACATATCAATTTATCATAGGAAGATATAATTATATTCTACATTTATACTACGGTAGACGAATTGAAGATCAGAGCATGGAATATTTGCTCCATTATGAGGATAGGGGGTTTTCAGGAAATCCATACGAAGCTGGAAGAGATAGGAGCTTTTCTCTAGATTCTCTTCCTCAAGAATATCCGGTGTTTGGTAATGGTGACTATCGTCCCTCATGCCTTCATTTAGAACATGAAGATGGAGGCCTGGATGTAAAGCTTACCTATAAGTCCCATGAAATTTTTTCTGGTAAGAAGAAAATGGACACCCTCCCTTCTTCCTATGGAAGGGAGGAACAGGTGGACACCCTTAGAGTCCTTTTGGAGGATGAGGTAAATAAGATTACAGTTGCACTTGAATATTCAGTATTCGAAGAAGCAGATATAATCACAAGACATGCTGTAATTTATAATAATTCCACAGAGGATAAATGGCTGAATAGAGCCTTAAGCATGGGTCTCGATTTTTATAAGGGGGAAGCTTTTGACCTTATTAGCTTTTATGGCAAGCATAACCTAGAAAGGCAGCTAGAGAGGCAACCTATTCGTCATGGAATAACTCAAATAGGCAGTGTTCGGGGAACTTCAAGCCATCAGCAGAATCCTTTTGTGATTTTATGTGATGGAACAGCCACAGAGGACAGTGGAGAATGCTATGGCTTCTCCTTGATGTACAGCGGTAATTTTATCATAGAAGCAGAGGTGGATCAGATCAATCAAACGAGGCTGGTGGCAGGAATTCAACCTCAAGGCTTTAGGTGGAAGCTCCACAGAGGAGAAGCCTTTGAGACTCCTGAGGTTATTATCTCCTATGAAGGAAACGGACTCGGGGGGCTGTCGAGAAAGTAT